>JANMEM010000218.1:0-5264 GCA_031376985.1 Hyphomicrobiales bacterium | reverse complement strand
AAATGACCCTGACCGACCGTAAAGACATGGATGTGCCAATGCTTTTGGGGCGCAACAGTATTAAAGGCTTATTTGTCGTTCATCCTGGTAAAACATTTCTTCTCACACGGCGTATTGTTGAAACATGAAAATTGCCCTGCTCACCCGCAATCCGAAACTTTATTCGCACCAACGGCTGATCGAAACGGCGGTGGCGGCTGGCCATGAGATTGTGCCGATTGATTATCTGCGCTGCTACATGAACATCACGTCGCGCAATCCGGAGCTTCGATACAAGGGCGAAAAACTTCTGGGCTTTGATGCGGTGATCCCCCGAATTGCGGCGTCGCATACGTTTTATGGTCTGGCGGTGCTTCGGCAATTTGAGATGATGGGGGTCTATCCGCTGAATGAATCCGTCGCCATCGGGCGGTCACGGGACAAGTTGCGCTGCCTGCAATTGTTGGCGCGGGATGGTGTTGGTTTGCCTGTCACGGCCTTTGCCAATTCGGCTGACCACACCAATGAAGTGTTGCAGATGGTGGGGGGTGCTCCGGTCGTCATCAAGTTGCTTGAGGGAACGCAAGGTATCGGCGTGGTGTTGGGTGAAACACACAAATCTGCAAAGTCGGT
The DNA here is from genome assembly GCA_031376985.1 of Hyphomicrobiales bacterium. Classification (GTDB taxonomy): domain Bacteria; phylum Pseudomonadota; class Alphaproteobacteria; order Rhizobiales; family Aestuariivirgaceae; genus Aestuariivirga. The sequence continues at coordinate 4,652 of JANMEM010000218.1, read as the reverse complement.
GATTGAGGCGTTTCATGGGGCCAACATCAATATTTTGGTGCAGGAGTTTATCAAGGAGGCGGAGGGGCGGGACATTCGCGCCTTCATCGTGGGCGGAAAAATTGTTGCGGCGATGGAGCGCAAAGGACCGGACAATGATTTCCGTTCAAACCTGCACCGCGGGGGTACGGCGACGATTGCCGACTTGAGTGGGGCTGAAAAGAAAGCAGCATTGATGGCTTGCAAATCCATGGGCCTCAATGTGGCGGGGGTGGATTTGCTGCGCTCGTCACATGGGCCCGTGGTGATGGAGGTCAATTCATCACCGGGACTTGAAGGGATTGAGGGTGCGTCGTCAAAAGATGTGGCAGGCGAGATTATTCGTTTCCTTGAGAAAAATGCAGGGCCTGGAAAAACCAGAACGAAGGGGCGGGGATGACGCCGTTTGAAATTGGTTCAACGCTCGTACAGCCTGGTGAACGGCTGACGGTTGATCTTGAAGTTTCAACGCTGGCCAATGCAACGCGGATGAATTTGCCGGTGCATGTGCTGCAGGGAACGGAAGCTGGACCCGTGATGTTTCTCTCCGCCGTTGTGCATGGCGATGAAATTCTGGGTCTGGAAATTGTGCGGCGCGTGTTGGCGCATGAGGCGTTGAAGTTGATCAAGGGTACGCTGCTTGCGGTGCCGATTGTGAATGCCTTCGGGTTTCTCAATCACTCCCGCTATATGCCGGACAGGCGCGATTTGAACCGTTCGTTTCCAGGATCCGACCAAGGTTCACTGGCCAGTTTGCTGGCGGATTTGTTTTTCCGTGAGGTGGTGAAACGTTCGCAATATGGCATTGATTTGCACACTGCTGCTTTGCACCGGACCAACTTGCCGCAAATCCGCATTTCTCCTGGGGATGATGAGCTGTTGAAATTGGCGGAGGCGTTTGCGCCACCCGTGATTTTGACATCGAAGTTGCGTGATGGGTCATTGCGGCAGAGTGCTATTGATGAGGGGGTGCGGGTGTTGCTGTATGAAGGTGGCGAGGCTTTGCGCTTTGATGAGACGGCGATTGAGGCTGGAGTTAAGGGTTGCCTTCGGGTGATGAAAGCCATTGGCATGATCAGTGACGCGCCTGTTGTGCCCCAGCATTTTGCCATTACACATTCGTCCGGCAGCACATGGGTGAGGGCCCCTGAAGGCGGTATTTTGCATTCGGTGCGGCGTGTTGGCGACCGGGTTGGGCTGAATGAACCCATTGGTGTTATTTCCGATCCCTTGGGCACCGTCATGGTGCCGGTGATTTCTGAAGAAGATGGAATCATCATTGGGCGGACGAATTTGCCGATCGTCAATCGCGGAGATGCGCTGTTTCATGTGGCAAGGCTGAAGACCAAGGGCAAGGTTGCCAATCTGCCGACACCGGATGAAGATGAGATTATCTGAGCGTGGAAAAACAGCCTTATCATCATGGTGATTTGCGTGAGGCTTTGTTGCTGGCGGCTGAAGCAGCGCTGAATGACATGGCTGTGGAAGACGTTTCGTTGCGGGAGATCGCACGGCGTGCCGGCGTGTCGCATGCGGCACCCAAACATCATTTTGCATCGCTGGGACAATTGTTTGCCGAAGTTGCGGCGCGGGGGTTTGAACATTTTTATGATGCGCTGGAAAACGCTGCAAACCGCAATGTGGACCAGTCGGCCCGCGCCCGTGTGGTGGCCATGGGCCGGGCTTACCTGCGGTTTGCTGCCGACAATCCAGCAATCTATTCCCTTATGTTTGGCAAGCGCGACAATGTGATATTGACGACGCCGCGCCTGACCATGGCCATGCTGGCAGCATGGGGCCAGCTTGAAGGGCAGGTGGCTGCCATGATTGGTGACATGCGGGCGCATTATGGAGCGGTAACGGTATGGTCGGCGGTACATGGCCTTGCCATGTTGCGGCTGGAACGAAAATTGCCGCCGCATGTTGAACCGGATTTGGCACTGGAGGCGATGTTGAGAACACTAGCTGCAGGACTGGAAGCTGAGGGTGGTTGAGCTTTCGACCTTGGCGCTGCTGGCGGGCGTTGGTCTGGTTGCGGGATTTGTCGATTCGATTGCGGGAGGCGGCGGGCTGTTGGCATTGCCTTCGCTGTTGCTGGCGGGGCTTGATCCTGTATCGGCTTTGGCGACAAATAAGTTGCAGGGAAGTTTCGGCACAGCTTCGGCTACGCACACGTTCTGGAAAAAGGGGTTGCTGAAGCCGTCTGAACATTTTGCGGAAATTATGATGGTGTTTACAGGTGCAGCATTGGGCGTGTTCGCTGTTGCTTATGTGCCGACGCAATTGCTGCAGCGGGTGATGCCGGTGATGCTGGTGCTGGTGGCGGTATATTTTGCACTGTCACCAAAATTATCCGTGGACGGATCAATTCCAAAATTTCCGCTTGGGGTATTTTCTTTTTGCGTGGCACCGTTGCTGGGGTTTTACGATGGTGTATTTGGGCCGGGAACAGGTTCGTTCTTCATGCTGGCGCTGGTGAGTTTGTTTGGGCTTGGTGTGGTGGAAGCGACAGGGCGGACCAAGCTGTTGAATTTCACTTCGAACATCGCATCACTGCTGGTGTTTGTGCTGGGCGGAAAGATCATTTGGGCGATCGGACTTTGTATGGGGCTTGGGCAACTCATTGGTGCGCAGCTTGGCGCACGCGTGGCGATTGCCAATGGCGCGCGGGTGATCAGGCCGCTGTTGGTTGTGGTGTGTTGTGCGATGGCGGTCAGGTTGTGGTGGGTGAGTTGATCACATAAACGCCTGTATGCCCGTCTGTGCGCGACCCAAAATCAGCGCGTGCACATCGTGGGTGCCTTCATAGGTGTTCACCGTTTCCAGGTTCACCATGTGGCGGATGACGTGGTATTCTTCTGAGATGCCGTTGCCGCCGTGCATGTCGCGGGCAAGTCTTGCGATGTCGAGGGCTTTGCCGCAGTTGTTGCGTTTCATCAGCGAAATGGCGGGGGGTGCTGTGGTGCCGCGTTCGAGGCCGCGGCCCAGTGCCAATGCACCATGCAGGCCAAGAGCGATTTCGGTTTGCATATCGGCGAGTTTTTTCTGCACGAGTTGGTTTGCGGCCAAGGGTTTGCCGAATTGTTTGCGGTCCAGTGTGTATTGTCTTGCGCGGTGCCAACAATCTTCGGCTGCACCCATGACGCCCCAGGCGATGCCGAAGCGGGCCTTGTTCAGGCAGGAGAAGGGACCGCCCAGGCCTTTGGCTTTTGGCAGCATGTTTTCTGCGGGAATCTCAACGTTTTCCAGAACAATTTCACCCGTGATTGAAGCGCGCAGGGATATCTTGCCTTTGATCTCCGGCGTGGAAAAGCCTTTCATACCGCGTTCGACGATGAATCCTCTGATCTCATCATCCAGCTTGCCCCAGACCACGGCGATGTCTGAAATTGGTGAATTGGTGATCCACATTTTTGAGCCGTTGAGCAGATAGCCGCCAGCGGACTTAACGGCGCGGGTTGTCATGCCGCCGGGGTCTGATCCCGCTTCGGGCTCAGTCAAACCAAAGCATCCGATGATTTCAGCGGTTGCAAGTTTTGGCAGGTATTTTTTCTTTTGCTCTTCGGAGCCAAATTCTTCGATGGGGTGCATGACGAGCGAGTTCTGTACGCTCATGGCGGAACGATAGCCTGAGTCGACGCGTTCAACTTCACGGGCGACCAGACCATAGGCGACGTAGCCGAGGCCGGAGCCGCCGTAAGCCTCAGACGTCATGACGCCGAGGAAGCCCATGTCGCCCAACTCGTTCATGATCTCACGGTCAAAGCGTTCGTCGCGGAAAGCCGATTTTACGCGGGGTGCCAGTTTGTCGGCGCAGAAGGCGCGGGCTGAGTCGCGGATCATGCGTTCATCTTCGGTGAGGTTGCTTTCGAGATCGAGAGGATCTTCCCAGTTGAAATCAGAGGTCTTGGCCATGGTGGTTCCGGTGTTTGTGATTGGGGGCATTGAAGCGGGGCGGAGTGGGGAAGTCAAATTGCCAAAGGCCGCAGGAGATGGGACCAGCCTTGCTATTTGATGAGAGCTGAGAGAGATTTGAAATGTGGCGTTCCCGCCTTTTCCAGCAGTTCGAACACTACCATTTCGGTATTTACCACCTGCACGTCATTGTCCCGCATGCGCTCAAAGGCCAGTGCCGCTGACTCTGGCTTTCGGGATGACATCGCATCGGCCACTGCAAACACGCCGAAGCCCGCGTTCGCAAGGTCGATGCAGGTTTGCATGACGCAGACGTGGGCTTCGATGCCGGCAACGATGACGAGTGGGCGGCCGGTTTCGTGGAGGTTGATGAAGTGGGTTTTGAGAGCGTCGTCGCGCCAGCAGGAGAAGCTCAGTTTTTCGAAGGTGGTGGCGGTGTTGGTTTGCAAGGCTTGGACTGTGTGGCCCAGGCCTTTGGGGTATTGCTCGGAAATGGTAACGGGGAGGCCGAGGGTTTCGGATGCTTGCAACAGGATTTTGGATTTGGCGATGACTTGGTCTGAGTTCGACATCGCCGAGAGGAGGCTGTCCTGAATGTCGATGAGGAGGAGGGAAGATTTGGTCGCGGAGAGGAGCATCAGGTGTCGTCTTCCATGTCGTAGCCCAGTTCCCGTTCATGGCGTAAACTGACAATGACGACGTCACCAACATCATTTATG
>JANMEM010000208.1:0-1594 GCA_031376985.1 Hyphomicrobiales bacterium | reverse complement strand
TGCGTGCGGTCAATTTCCTTAATAAAACCGATGTCGAAATTGAAATTGTCAGCCCGCATTTCTTTGACCCCGAGGGAGAACGTCTGCGTGGCTAAGCATGCTCTGAAACCGTTGACTGCTTTGGGCCATGATGCGCCAAAGCTAGTCACGATTGGACCCTACCAAATTGCTGAACGCTTTGACGTGGCGCTGGCGTCTTTGGCGTCACGGCGCGGGCGCGAGAAGGATGTGGCCAAAATCGCAAAGGCGGCAAAGCTGCCGCTGGCTGTACCAGCTCAATCAGCCGCTGGTAAATCCTTCAGCTCGTTCTGGCTCTCGTCCGAGCAATGGATGATCGAAGCTGATTTTTCTGCACATGAAATGATTGAAGCGGAACTGAAAGCGCTGTTCGGTGATGCGGCGTCGATCACCGAACAAACCGATGCCTGGGTGCGCTTTGACATTTCGGCGTCCAACCTGTCGCCCTTATTCGAGCGGTTGTGCAATGTGGATTTAGTGAAGGCAAGTGATGGCTTTGCCAGCCGTACTGTGATTGAACACATCGGCTGTTATCTCATCAAACGGTCAGCGACAGAAGTAACAGTCTATGGTCCGCGCTCGTCGGCGCAGAGTCTGCTGCATGTGATTGAGACTGCGGCGCAGTCCCTGTAACCTTGTGTGCAACCTGTTGTAGGTTGCGGTGTTTCCCTCTAGTAAACATGGATTGATGTTTTCGACAGGTAAACCTGATGAACAAGCCCAAAGAGCCTGTGGAACTGCCGCGTGGCAAGCCCGCTTTCGACCAGGATCCACATCGCGTTCGTGAGATTTCCGAGCGCAATCTTGAAGCCGCCATTGGCCGCGAAGTGCGGAACTTCCGGCGGCAACAGGGCATGACAGTGGCTGATGTGTCCGCAGTGACCGGGCTTTCGATTGGCATGTTGTCGAAGATCGAGAACGGCAACACCTCGCCGTCGCTCACCACCTTGCAGGTGCTGAGTCATGCCTTTTCAGTGCCGGTGACCAGTTTTTTCAAAAGCTACGAGGAACGGCGTGAAGCTGTTCATGTGAAGGCAGGAGATCACATCGAAATTGAACGGCGTGGCACGCGGGCAGGGCACCAATACAATCTGCTGGGCCACATTGGCTCTAATTCATCGGGCGTTGTGGTCGAGCCCTATCTTATCACGCTGACAACGGAGAGCGACATTTTCCCGGCCTTTCAGCATGAAGGCTTGGAGCTGCTCTATATGCTGGAAGGTGAAGTTGACTATCGGCATGGCGATGAAGTTTATCCGTTAAAGCCGGGTGACAGCCTGTTCTTTGATGCCGACTCACCCCACGGCCCTGAGATTCTGGTCAAGTTGCCCGCCCGCTATCTCTCTGTAATTTCCTACCCACAGGGCAAGGGTGGCTGAAAAGCCCCCGATTTCCCACGTCTGGTGCAGTGCAATGAGTCTAATTCTTGACAAAAGTTAATATTGGACGTTTCCTGACAGATAACAAAGTTGACCCGTTGCAAACAAGAACAATGGGCGGGCTGGCAGTAGCGGGAACAATGGCCAGTTCAGCGGGAGGGAACCGATATGTCTGACCTCGATCACAGGATTGAGGC
>JANMEM010000122.1:0-1707 GCA_031376985.1 Hyphomicrobiales bacterium | reverse complement strand
CAATAAAAGCCTTCGAAAGCTTCGCCAGCATGTCCGCATCAAGACTGGAAATATCGGGAAAGCCGCCAAATATGGCGACGAATGACGCAATACCCGTGACGTTTTGCGCCAACAGCAACACTGAAATTTGCAACACTGCAATCAGGACAGCCCAGACCCACCACTGTCCGCTGACCGCGCTGTAGTTAAAGCTTGCCTGTGCCGCCTTGAAATCCGAACCAAATCCGAACATGAAATTACACCGCCACTGGAGCTGAAATCGCAGTGTCTGGCGTGTATCCCACGATATCGAAATCCTCATAGCGGAAATCTTCAATGGCATTCACCTGTCGGTTGATCAACAATTGCGGCAATGGTTTCGGCTGACGCGACATTTGCAAGTCAGCCTGCGCCACATGATTTGAATAAATATGCGCATCACCCAATGTGTGAACAAAATCACCGACCTTCAACCCCGTGACCTGTGCCACCATGTGCACCAGCAGTGCATAGGAGGCGATATTGAATGGCACACCGAGAAAAATATCCGCCGAGCGTTGATAGAGCTGGCAAGATAATTCGCCATTGGCCACATAGAACTGGAACAGGCAGTGGCAGGGCGGCAACGCCATTTTGTCGACGTCAGACGGGTTCCAAGCCGTCACCAGCAAGCGACGCGAATCCGGTGATTTTTTGATGCGAGCAATCACATCGGCTAACTGGTCAATTGTGGAGCCATCCCGTGTCGGCCATGAGCGCCACTGGGCACCATAGACCGGACCAAGGTCACCATTGGCATCGGCCCATTCATCCCAGATCGTCACCTTGTTTTCATGCAGATACTTAATGTTGGTTTCACCGCGGATGAACCACAACAATTCATGGATGATGGAGCGCAAGTGCAGCTTCTTGGTTGTGACCAAGGGAAAGCCCTTGCGCAAGTCATAGCGCGACTGGTGTCCAAACACAGAGATGGTGCCCGTGCCAGTGCGGTCTTCTTTTTTTACGCCATGTTCGCGGACGTGGCGCATGAGATCGAGATATTGTTGCATCTGGCCCTTTTAACCGCCCCGCCCGATTCCCCAAAACAAAACGGCGGGCCCTGTGGACACCGCCGTTTCAAACCCGTTCGAAAACCGATCAGCTGATCTTGGCCAAGGTCCCTGTATGTTCAGCAACTAGATAATAAACTGTCACGCGGTGCTTGGTCTTGTCGGCTTTCATTTTCTCGCCAACGGCCTTGACAGCTGCTTCGGCTTTCGCTGCATCAAGACCCAGTTTCTTGGCGCAAAATCCGTCGACAACGCGCTTCACTTCAGCCGGATCAGTGACCGACACCCATTGCGAATCTTTGCCCTTAAGCGCGATGCCACAGAATTTTACAATAGTTTCAACGGCAGTCGCGTTCACTTTGGAGGTGTATTTCGCGATGTCGGCTGCATAGTCGGCCATATTAGTCCCCTCTACTTTAAATGGTGATATAACAACCATTCCCCGGTTGTATCGCGGTTATAACATCATTGCCGGGGCTGGGAAGCCTAAAAAACTCTTCAATTGCGCCATTTTGTTCGATTTCAAACGCACCACTTTCATTTGGCTGGCAAGTGGCCTATATATCGGCGGTCCGCCGCAAGGCGTGACTATGGTGATAAACAGCTATCGTAATAAGCCTTTAGGACCCGGGGGCAGTACCCGGCGCCTCCACCACAGCCGATTGCAAAGCAATCG
>JANMEM010000115.1:0-3150 GCA_031376985.1 Hyphomicrobiales bacterium | reverse complement strand
CCGGCAAACCCCAACATATCCACCCAGATGTTTTGCAGCACCAGATCCAGCGCCTGCTCCGACCCCAGCATGTCTCCCTGCTCTTCAAACAATTGGCGCTGGTACAAAATGCCATTGCGTTCGCTGTGCCAAAGCCGCGAAAACTCATCACGAAATGTTTTCCAAATCTTGACAACGACAGTCAGCAAATAACCACGCATCGTATCCCGTTTGCCGTTCGTCTCATGCCCGGCTTGCGAAAAATAACTCATCCAGAAATTCGCCAGCAACATGCCCACATCAAACGCCATGGGGCCATAAAAGGCAAATTCCGGATCGATCACCCTGGTTTCATCCGCCGTCACCATCACCGAACCTGTGTGGAAATCACCATGCAAAAGCGTTTCGGGAGTGGCTGCAAAAATATGCTTCAACCGCTGTGCCGCAACTTTCAAATCCCGGTCAGCCCGCAACGACGCCACAATGCCATCGAGCTGCGGTGACGTGTGGCGGTTCATCTTCGCGTTGTAATAGGGATCACTGAACACAAGGCTTTCCGTGATATCGCAAAGCGCCACATTGTCGGCAAACAGTGCCAGATCAGCTTTGCGCAGCTTGGTGTCCATGCACAAATCTGATCCGCGAAACAAAGTGCGGGCCAAAAATAATCCAAGGTCATTGGCAATTTTGGGAAGTTGCTGTCCCTCGATCAGTGCCCGCCGCAAGATGATATGCGGCGAGAGATATTCCATAATGATGATGGCCTGCTCTTCATCAAAATGAAAAATTTCGGGCAACATGCCGGGGTCGCGTTGCGCTTGCCGTTTCAGGGCGTGATATTCAAAGAAAGAACGCTTCAAAGGTAACGGCCAGCTGTCACCCACAAGCCGCACAAAGGGCAGCGCCTGCTTCACCACCGCAGCGCCGTCGGCACTTTCCACAATAAACACCAGATTGAGATTGCCATCCCCAACTTCACGCACCCGCCACGTAGAAGTGTCCGCTCCCACCCTGTCGCGCAACACAGCCAAATCACCAAGACGTTCAGGCAGGCTGGCAGCGTTCAGCGCCAGAAAGCTTTGATATAACGGCATTATACACCAACATTAAGTAAGGTCGTGGAACACAGTGTGATAAGTCTAGTGCATGCAACTGGAAGCGCAATGCCCGCGCGGCGCATTGCAACATACCAATCAAGACTGTCTTGGAAAAACTGGTGCGCTTAGGTGACTCACATATAACTAAATTGTCTAATTGTTTTATGCTGTTAGTTTTTCTACTATAAAATATACCGTAAATTATACCGCGAATTATCTTGTGTTGGGCATTGCCTTACTCTGCACTGGTTCCCCGTTTTTATCTCAGAAAGTCCTATATAAAGTTCACCTATCCAAATTTGCTGCGTGAGCAACTAATTCATTGTGTCACTCATCAGACGATGGCCAAGTGAGGCAACGCCTAACGCGGCGATAGCGCTTCTGTGAGTTGTCTTTCCAGGCGCTTATTTGTCTGGAAATTGAAACCGAAATGCATAGCGTATCGACGATCATTCACTCTGCCATCTTTTATTCTCCTGTAAGTTAGTTTGATAGCTTCGGCGATCTTAACCCCGTGTCTTCTTTTGATTCGACAAAACTTAGGGATATTGTTAGCGTTTTGTTAATAAAGCGGTCCTTCTGCGGGCGGGAACGATTGAAGCAGGGTTGTGGCCTTACCTTGCCAACTTGGATTTGAATGATCTGTCCCAGCCTTTCTGGGATAAAATTTGGCTAACTCCACAAAAGGAATATATTATGGCAACCAGCTCTCCAACCGGAACGACGATTACAGGCACGTCTGGTAATAACAACTTGAGTGGCGGTGCTGGTGATGATGTCATCATGGGTTTGAGCGGCAATGACACTATCAGTGGAGGTGCGGGCAATGACTATATTGATGCTGGTGCTGGCGATGACCGGGTCAGCGCGGGGTCTGGTGACGATACGGTTTTGGGTGGCTCAGGCAATGATACTATCAACGGCGATGCAGGCAATGATGTGCTTGACGGTGATGCAGGCAGTGACACCGTCAGTGGTGATGCGGGCAACGATATTCTCATTTATAACCTGACTGAAAACCAGAATAATGTCGTCAGCTATTGCGGCATTCAGCCTACCGTAGATGTTTACGATGGTGGTTCAGGTGTTGATACGTTGCGTCTTGAGTTGACAGCTTCCCAATATGCCTCCCAGTCCATCCAGACATTAATCACTAATTTTCTGGCCTTTGTCGCAGCCAATACAACAGGCAGCGGCGAGGCCAATAACCGTTCCTATTGCTTCACCTTCGATTCAAAAACCATCCTCTCGGTTTCGAAGATTGAAAGCTTTCAGCTTATCGTTGACGGCGTGCAGGTCATGGGTGCCAATCATGCACCCGTTGCCCTGAACGACACAGCTATTGTAAATGAAGACGCCACTGTATTGAAATCAACACGCGCAAGTGGTGTTATGGGCAACGATACAGACGTGGACATTGGCCAGACTGGTGCGCTTGTCGTTTCGCAAATCAAGGGGATAGGTCTTGCAACGACCAATGTTGTCGGTGCGACTACAGTTACAGGAACTTACGGCTCGCTCACTATCAATCCCAACGGTACTTATAGTTACACGCCGAACAATTCCGCAGCCCAAGCTTTAGCCCAAGGCGTCCATGGCATTGATACTTTCACCTACACCGTGAAAGACGCCCAGGGTGCCACATCAACAGCCACCCTCAAGTTCGACATTACAGGCCAGAATGACGCGCCGGTTGTTAGTGGCCCAGTCATTGGAAGCGCGACGGAAGATGGGTCATCTGTAACTCTAAATGCACTTGCCAATGCCAGCGATGTCGATACCGCAGCTCTCTTGATCGTTGGCGTCCCTGCTTCGCTTCCGGCAGGTGTTGTCTATAATTCGTCTACCCATAGCTTCACTCTCAATCCTAGCGACGCCGCTTTCCAGCATTTGGCTGCCGGCCAAGCAACAACCGTCACGGTAAATTATGGTGTTTCAGACGGCCTCGCCACGACGGCTGCGAGTGTGAAATGGGTGGTTACTGGCACCAATGACGCGCCGGTTGCGGTTGTTGATGTGAACTCCGGAAATGAAGACACGACGATCACGGGAAGCGTTGCGACCAATGACAGCG
>JANMEM010000108.1:0-2154 GCA_031376985.1 Hyphomicrobiales bacterium | reverse complement strand
TGGCAGAAACCGGGGCCGAGATTTTATTGTCTCCAAACGGCTCCCCCTTTGAACGCAACAAGGATGATGTCGCTTGAATTTGTCCGTGGCCCGTGTCACCGAAACCGGATTGCCGCTGGTCTATCTCAACCAGATCTGCGGGCAGGATGAACTGGTGTTCGACGGCGCGTCGTTTGTGTTGAACGCAGATCGTTCGCTCGCATTGCAAATGCCGATGTTTGAAGAAGCAGTGGCGATGACGGAATGGAATCGCGCCGCGTCCGGCTGGGTGATGACGAAAGGCGACATCGCCCGCCTGCCCGAACGCGAGGAAGAGACGTGGAAGGCCTGCGTGCTTGGTCTGCGCGACTATGTTTTGAAAAACCGCTTTCCCGGAATCGTGTTGGGCATGTCCGGCGGCATCGACTCCGCTGTTGTTGCTGCGATGGCGGTTGATGCGCTGGGGGACGACAAGGTTCACTGCGTGATGTTGCCCTATGCCTATACCTCGCAGGACTCGCTGGTGGACGCCGAAGACTGCTCCAAGAGACTTGGCGTGCGCTATGACGTGGTCGCCATCAAGGAACCCGTTGAAGGTTTTCTTGACGCACTGGGCCCCATGTTCGCGGGCCGCAAGGAAGATATCACCGAGGAAAACATGCAGTCGCGCTCACGTGGCGTAATCCTGATGGCGATCTCGAACAAGATGGGGTCGATGGTGTTGACCACCGGCAACAAGAGCGAAATGAGTGTGGGCTATTGCACCCTCTATGGCGACATGAACGGCGGCTTCAACCCGATCAAGGATGTGTACAAGACGGAGGTCTATCGCCTGGCCGAATGGCGCAACACCGTTTCGGAAGTCATCCCTGTACGGATCATTACGAAGGCACACACAGCGGAATTACGGGAAAACCAGAAGGACCAGGATTCACTGCCGCCCTACGACGTCCTCGACGATATTCTCGACGGGCTGGTGGAGCGCGAACAATCCGTGGCCGAGATTGTCGGACGTGGCCATGATGTGGCTCTGGTGAAACGCATTCAGCATCTGCTTTATGTGGCGGAGTACAAGCGGCGGCAGGCGGCACCCGGCGTGAAGATCACCCGCCGGAATTTTGGACGTGATCGGAGATATCCGATCACCAATGGGTTTAGAGACCAGACGGCGTAACGCTTTCTTCCTCAGCGAAGCTGGGGAAGTACGGCGAAGCCGGGATGGGGTGTTTCAACGCAATGACTCATGGGAGATTGCCGTGACACCCCCTCCCCCCTTCGGGGTACTCCCCCACGCTTCGCGTGAAGGAGAAAAAGTTTCAACAATACAACTCCGACGGTTTCTGCTGTTCTTCTGAATAGCGATTCCCATGGGCGAAACCTGCGGGCAGGATTGCCTCGATTTCGGCCATATCTGCGGCGGTCAATGTGATGCTTGATGCCGCAGCGTTTTCGGCAAGATGTTCTCCGGTGCGCGTTCCCGGTATCGGGATAATGTGTGGGGCGCGGTGCAGCACCCAGGCGTTGGCCAGGGTGGCGGGCGACCATCCGCGTTGTTTGGCATAGGTCTTGAAGCGTTCGATGTAGGCCATATTGCGAGGATAATTCTCGGAGTTGAAGCGTGGCATGTTGCGGCGGAATTCATCGGGAAAGGTTGAAGGGTCCAGTACCACATCGCCGAGCACGCCACGTGCCAGCGGTGAGAAAGCTACGAAGGCAGTGCCCAGCTTTTCGCAAGCCTGCAACACTCCCAATTCCGGCAGCCGGGTCCACAGGGAATATTCACTTTGCACGGCGCGGATGTGATGCACGGATGCAGCACGTTCAAGTGAGGAAGGTGCAATTTCCGAATAACCAATGCCGCCGATTTTGCCTTCCTTGACAAAGTCTGCAAGCGTTCCCGTCACATCCTCGATCGGGATCGATTGGTCGCGACGGTGAATGTAGTAGAGATCGACGTGGTCAACACCTAAACGGCGCAGGGAACCCTCAAGGCATTCGCGCATAAAGCCTGCCTCGTTGGAAATACCACGTGGGTTGATGCGGAAACCGCCCTTGGTTCCAATTGAAAAACGTTTTTTGGCGGCAGGATTTTTCTTGAAGTAAGTGCCGATTACATCCTCTGAAATATGCGGACCATAAATCAATGCCGTGTCGATGTGGGTCACGCCAAGGTCA
>JANMEM010000106.1:0-7840 GCA_031376985.1 Hyphomicrobiales bacterium | reverse complement strand
CTCACGGCTGCACACCTGAAAGCCATCATCGGCGATATGGCTGACAGACCTGAGGCAGCAAACAATTTGCTGAAAGTTTTGCGGATCTTGTTGAGGCACGCCATCGATATGGGGCTAATCCACGATAACCCCGCCCGCAATGTGCGGAAATTTGTCGTCAACTCGGAAGGCTACCATTCTTGGACGGAGGACGAGGTTGCGGCGTTCGAAGTGCGCCATTTGCCGGGTTCAAAAGCCCACCTTGCGCTTTCGCTTATGCTTTACACTGGTTAGCGTCGCAGTGATATTGTGCGCTTGGGGTGGCAGCACATCAGCGGCGATACACTCAGTGTCGTTCAGGACAAGACGAGAGGTTTTCTCAGAATTCCTTTTCACCCCAAACTTGCGGCATCAATTGGAAAGCTTCCTCGTTTGAACATGACCTTTCTTTTGACCGAAGCTGGAGCACCGTTCTCAGCGGCAGGATTTGGCAATTGGTTCAGAGACCGCTGCAACGAGGCGGGTCTGCAACATTGCTCAGCTCATGGTCTGCGCAAGGCGTGTGCAACGCGACTTGCTAATGCCGGGTGCACAACTGAGCAAATAAAGTCCATTACCGGTCATAAGACGCTCAGCGAAGTTGCGCGGTACACGAAAGCTGCTGATCAAGAGCGGAACGCCAAACAAGCACTTGCTAATTTACTGAAATCAGAAAGTGAACATCCCTGTCCAACCTTTGACCCAAGGTTGGACAAAATCGAAGAAAAATGATTTTAAATCAATGCACAAATATTGGGATGGCGTCCTGGAAGGGATTCGAACCCCTGACCCCCGGTTTAGGAAACCGGTGCTCTATCCTGCTGAGCTACCAAGACGTTATCGCTTTCCTTAAATGTGTTCGGCGTTTGGGTCAAACTGGACCTAGAGGCTTTGGCCCGGATATCGTAATTGTGGCGTAGAGGAGTTTTGCGCCATGAAAATGACCACGGAAGAGGCTTTCGTCAAAGTGTTGCAGATGCACGGCATTGCCCATGCGTTCGGTATCATCGGTTCGGCATTCATGCCGATTTCGGATATTTTCCCCAAGGCGGGCATCACCTTCTGGGATTGTGCGCATGAAGGTTCGGGCGGCATGATGGCGGATGGCTTTACGCGGGCGTCCGGCAAAATGTCGATGATGATTGCGCAGAATGGTCCGGGCATCACCAATTTCGTGACCGCAGTGAAGACGGCTTACTGGAACCACACGCCGCTGTTGCTGGTGACACCGCAGGCGGCGAACCGCACCATTGGCCAGGGCGGGTTTCAGGAAGTGGAGCAGATGGCGCTGTTCAAGGATATGGTGGGCTATCAGGAAGAGGTGCGTGATCCCAATCGTGTGGCCGAGGATTTGAACCGGGTGATCCTGAATGCCAAGCGTTTGTCGGCTCCAGCACAGATCAATTTTCCGCGCGATTATTTTACGCAAGTCATCGATATTGATTTGCCTGCGATTGTTGAATTTGAACGGCCAATGGGCGGTGATGATGCGATTGCTGCTGCGGCGAAACTGTTGTCCGAGGCAAAGTTTCCTGTGATCCTGAATGGGGCTGGTGTTGTGATTGGCGGGGCCATTCCGGCGTCGAAGGATTTGGCAGAACGTTTGGATGCGCCTGTCTGTGTGGGCTATCAGCACAATGATGCGTTTCCGGGTGGGCATCCACTGTTTGCGGGGCCGCTCGGTTACAATGGTTCGAAGGCGGCGATGGAGTTGATTGCGCAGGCTGACGTGGTGCTGTGTCTGGGTACACGCCTCAATCCGTTTTCGACGCTGCCGGGCTATGGCCTCGACTATTGGCCGAAGAACGCGAAAATCATTCAGGTCGATATCAATCCCAACCGCATTGGCCTGACGAAGCGCGTGGCGGTTGGCATTGTGGGTGATGCGAAGAAAGTTGCAGTAGGCATTCTGGCAAAACTGTCGCCATCTGCGGGGGATGCCGAACGCAAGGAACGGCGCGAGTTGATCGCCATGACAAAGTCGCGCTGGGCGCAGGCGCTGTCGTCGATGGATCATGAACAGGATGATCCGGGTACGACATGGAATGAACGTGCCCGTGCCGACAAGCCCGAATGGATGAGCCCGCGCATGGCATGGCGGGCCATACAATCGGCACTGCCGCGCAACGCGATTATTTCTTCGGACATTGGCAACAATTGCGCCATCGGCAATGCCTATCCCACGTTTGATGAGGGGCGAAAATATCTGGCACCCGGTTTGTTTGGTCCCTGTGGCTATGGTTTGCCGTCGATTGTGGGTGCGAAGATCGCCTGCCCGGATGTTCCCGTTGTCGGCTTTGCGGGTGATGGTGCGTTCGGGATTGCTGTCACTGAGTTGACCGCAATTGGCCGCAAGGAATGGCCCGCCATCACGCAGGTGGTATTCCGCAACTACCAGTGGGGTGCTGAAAAGCGCAATTCAACGCTGTGGTATGACGATAATTTTGTTGGCACAGAGCTGGATGTGCAAGTGTCCTATGCTGGAATTGCGCGAGCCTGCGGTTTGCAGGGCGTTGTGGCGCGGACCATGGATGAGTTGCGTGACGCGCTGGCCAAGGCGGTTGACGACCAGATGCAGCACGGCAAGACAACCCTGATTGAAGCGATGATCAATCAGGAACTGGGCGAACCGTTCCGCAGGGAAGCGATGAAAAAGCCGGTGGCCGTGGCGGGTATCAGCAAGGACGATATGCGGGTGCAGTGACGCCCGCATTGTCTTGTGAGTCACTTGGCGCGACACCTGGTCTGTCGCATCAACCCGGAACAGTACCGGTGCACTTGCCGTTGCTCTGGCAATTAACGGACGTGCCCTTTTCGACATTCACGCAGCTGAAACTGCCACCGTTTGACTTGCTCTGGGAGAAAAATGTGCCGCCTGTCTTTTCGCACTTTCGTTGAATCTCAGCGCGGGTGTGCTTGCCACTGATGCTCACGCCCTTGGCTTGGACAGCGGTAAGCGGAATGGTCAGTGCCAGAATTAAGGGTTGCTGATGTGATCAATCTATTCATTGTTTTCTCCTGTGATGTGCGTTTCATTGTGGCACTGATCCTGTGCATTTGCCGTCGGAGCTGCACTTGATCGACGTGCCTTTCTCGCCGTTAATGCAACCGTAGCTGCCGCCCTCTGTGCTGTGATAGGTGCCGACGCCCTTGCAGGCACGTTTGATTTCACCGCGCGAATGCGTGCCGCTGAGGTTCACTTTTTCAGCAAGGCACGCATTGAGTTGAAACGTCAGCGCCAGTACGGCGACAGCAGATTTTAAAAAAAGCGACATGGTGTCCTCCATTGGTTTGTGGCGAAGATGCCTGAAATTCAGACCGGAGTTTTGGCGATTGCTCTTGAATGTTTTCTGAATGTCGATGTCATCACCCATTCATGCGTGGGGCCAGCACAGCGTTACTGAAGTAATGCCGTGAGAGAATTTGCTATATTCTTTGGTCAACCCAGTGAAGTGTAGCATCGCCGCTGCTATCAGTTTGGCCGATAATTGAACAGGAGGCGCTTTCACATGCAATTTTCTCTGAACCACATGGTGGCACCGAAGCTTGGGTATAATGCGTTCTTCGATCTGGCTTTGCGGCTGGGTGTCAACGCAGTTGAAATCCGCAATGATATTCCGACGGCTTTGATGGGCAACAAGAATGCCAAGTCGATTGCTGCACTCGCCAAGGACAAGGGCATTACCATTATCAATGTGAATGCCCTTCAACGCTGGAACCAGTGGTCGAAAGCCAAGGCTGATGAGGCGAAGAAGCTGGCGGAGTATACGGCGCTGACGGGTGCGAAGGATTTAATTCTTGTTCCCACAAATGACAAGAAATTTCGTCCGTCACCGGAGGAACGTCTGGATGGGTTGCGGGTGGCTTTGACGGGATTGAAGTCGATTCTTAAGGATCATGGTTTGGTTGGTTGTGTCGAGCCTCTGGGTTTTGAGGAATGTTCGCTCCGGCTCAAGGCGGAAGCGATTGCGGCGATTGATGCTGTGGGCGGAGCCAAGCGTTTCAAGGTGACGCATGACACGTTCCACCATTTTGTGGCGGGTGAGAAAGATGTGTTTGCTGATCGCACGGCACTGATTCATGTATCGGGTGTGATCGATCCGAAACATACCGCGGCAACCATGCGGGATGCGCAACGGGTGCTGGTTGGTGTGCATGACATGATCGACAACAAGGGCCAAGTGCAGGCGCTTATGGCTGGTGGATACAAGGGCCATGTGTCGTTCGAACCGTTCGCTGCTGATGTGCACAAGTCAAAGCAGATCGCGCGGGATTTGGCGCGTAGTATGGATTATCTGGAAGCTTAGTCCCTATTTAAGAAACTTCACCAAGAGGCGGCTGATTTCGTTTTTGTGGGTGGCGAGGAGGCCGTGGGCGGCTCCGTCATATTCGACGAGATCGGATTGCTTGATAGCCTTGGCAGCAGGGCGGGCTGAGGTGTCGATAGGCACTGTTTTGTCCGCAGTGCCGTGGATAATCAAAGTTGGCATAGTGAAGGCTGAAAGTTCCTTGCGGAAATCGGTTGTGGCGAAGGCTTTGGCGCAGGCAAGGGTGGCATTGAGGCCGGCCTGCATGGCCACGTTTCGTGACCACAGCAAAACTTCGTCGCTAACGGGAGCGGCGATCAAGCCCATGCCGTAGAAGTCGTTGAAAAATCCGGTGAAGAACTTGGCACGATCTTCCAGCATTCCCTCGGTCATCTGGTCGAATGTTGAAGATGGAACACCGGGAGGATTGTCGTCTGTTTTCAGCATATAGGGGACGATGGATGAAACGAGTGCGACATGTCTGATCTTTTTGCCATTGTGACGCGAAAGATAGCGGGCCACTTCACCACCGCCCATGGAAAATCCGACCAAGGCCGCATCGGTTGCACCGCATTGCTTCATCACGTCGGCAAGGTCATCAGACAGGGTGTCGTATTCATAGCCTTTGCCGGGCTGGTCGGAGCGGCCAAAGCCGCGTCTGTCATAGGCAATCACTTTGTGACCGGCTTCGGACAACGCCAAGGCCTGATCGTCCCAACTGTCGGCTGACAAAGGCCAGCCATGCATCAATACCACTGGCCTGCCTTCGCCCCATACTTTGACGTAGAGGTTGGTGCCGTCTCGAGTGGTGATGTGGGGCATGGTTGCGACTCCGCGATTGGATGTTGTCTGACCCAATGCGATGCGAAGGCTTTTGGTTCCGCAAAAACGCGGTGTTATCCAAATGAAAAAGCCCGGATACTGGTTCCGGGCTTTTTTACGTTTGGTGCTGCAAATCTTACGCGGCTTCGTCTGCCGTATCGTCTTCAACTTTTTCGGTGGCCGCTGCTGCGCCGCGCTTGGCGTTGCGGGCGAGGAAGTCTTCCAATTCCTTGATGCACTGGTCTTCATCAACCTTGCGCACCGCTGCCAATTCACGGGCAAAGCGGGCGAGAGCCTGTTCGAACAGTTGGCGTTCGGAATAGGACTGTTCCGGCTGACGGTCCGACCGGTATAAATCGCGGATCACTTCCGACACGGCAATCATGTCGCCGGAGTTGATCTTTGCGTCATATTCCTGGGCGCGGCGTGACCACATGGTGCGCTTGATGCGGGCGCGGCCACGGATGACCTTCATGGCTTGCTCGATCAGAGTACGATCCGCAAGGTGGCGCATGCCTTTTTGCTCGGCGCGGTTGGTTGGCACCTTGAGGCGCAGTTTTTCTTTTTCGAAGTCAACGATGTAGAGTTCGAGCTTGATGCCTGCAATTTCCTGCTCCTCAACATTGGTGATCTTGCCAACGCCGTGGGCTGGATAAACCACCAATTCGCCGATCTTGAAGGAAGGCTTCTTGGGGGCGATCGGAGCTGCCTTAGTGGCAGCTGCGGCTAGCTTGACGGCTGGCTTTGGTGCAGTGGGTGCTGCAACTACGGGCTTTGGCGCAACGGCAGCAGGTTTCACTGCGACCGCTGGCTTTACGGCAACTGTCGCTGGCTTGGCCCTGATGGCAGCTGGTACAAGCTTCTTGACTGCAACTTTAACGGCAGGTTTGGCAGGAGGCTTGGCTTTTGCAGCTGGCTTTGCCGGTGCCTTGGCGGCGACTGGCTTTGCTGCGGGCTTCTTTGTTGTTGTTTTTGCGGTGACCATTTTATGCCTTACCCTTGTTTTTCAATGGCTTGCCATCTTGAGTGGCGAGCGTCCTGGTGGTTGGGGGAGAGGGCGCAAAAAAACCGAGCCGAAAAGCCCGGATGCACACAAAAAACCCCATTTTTGCTTACTTGAAGAGACCCTATCACATTTTTAAGGAAAATTAAAGGAAAAGCCGTCCGTACACGGCGCAATGGCGTCATGTGTGTACAAAGTTGGTTAACGGCAGTCAGTCACCTTCGCCAGGATTGGGTGAGAACAGGGCCAGTTTGCCGGGTTTGCCGTCTTGTTCCTTGGCACCTTCCGGGGCGTCGCGCTTGATGGTGATGTTTGGCCATTTTGGTGCGTATTCGGTGTTGAGCTTGAGCCAGCTTTCAAGGCCAGGTTCCGTATCCGGCTTTATGGCATCGGCGGGGCATTCGGGTTCGCAAACGCCACAGTCGATGCATTCATCCGGATGGATGACCAGCATGTTTTCGCCTTCGTAGAAACAATCCACCGGGCAGACTTCCACGCAGTCCATATACTTGCATTTGATGCAGTTCTCGGTGACGATATAGGTCATGTCAGATCAATCCACTCAGGTATTACGGCTGGCTTCCTAGCAGAGCGCCTCGGGGCTTGCATCAGCTTTTTCGACACATGTCAGATCCTGGTAAAGCTGGCGTGCGTCTGACGGGGGGCCGCGCTTGTCGGCTTCACCCAGCACCCGCACAACTTTGATACTGTTGCCCAGGGTGATGGTGAGCACGTCCTGGGGTTTGACATTGTGGCTGCATTTTTGTGTGCGTTCGCGGTTGACGCGGACCTGGCCTGCTTCGATCAGGTGGGCGGCCGAAGAGCGATGCTTCACGAAGCGCGCGTAGACCAGCCACTTGTCGAGGCGTTGTGCCAATCAGCCGTTCCCTTTCCCCATGCTGGCTCTGAGGGCCGCGAGGGCTGCGAATGGCGAATTCGGATCCATGGGTTTCTCCGGGCGCTTGGGGCGTTCCGGAACAGCCTGGCGTTCTGGTTTTTCGAAACGCTTTTTATAGGGCTTGGCATCGCTTGTTTTATCGAATTTAGGTTTTTCGAATTTAGGTTTTTCGAATTTTACTTTCTCAGGACGAGGTGGTCGAACTTTGAAGGGCCCCATGTCCTTGGGCCACCAGACTGTGACGTCCGACATTTCAGGAGGTGGAAGATCAGGTGTTGCAGCCTCAATCGGAACCTCAAGAACTTCAGATGTAGATTCAACTGCTGCTGTCGGCTCAGGTGGAGATTCAACTGCTTCTGGATTTGATTCAACCACTTCCAACTTCACAGGAGGAACTTGAACCGGTTTCGCAACCTGCCGGATTTGTGAGCGATATCCGAGACTTGTGAGAATGTCCTGAAAGTCTTCGCCAGAGCAGCCGACGACGGACATCATATCTGGAATGACGGTAAAGCCACCGCCTTCGAAAGATCCGATGGGGCGTTGCTCTTCAGGAATACGGGCTTTCCAGAACAATCGGTCACGGATCATGTCAGCCAGACGTTCCAGCATGTCGACGCGCACGGCGCGCTTGCCGGAAATGCGATAGCCGCCCATGCGGTAGAAACCTTGCGGCATCGACGTATCAGCTACCATGGAGGTGAGGCCGTTGGGCGGCAGGGTGGGCACGAGGCCTGATACTGTCGTGGCCTTCAACTGTTCCAGCCACCAGAGCAGCATGCGGATTTCAGT
>JANMEM010000039.1:0-3963 GCA_031376985.1 Hyphomicrobiales bacterium | reverse complement strand
TGACCTGATATGTCTTGTTTTCATTCTGAAGCTCCTTCTTCCTTGGTGGCACCTCGTGTCTGCACCGCGCGACGGTCTTGAGAAGCGTACTGAGTGCAAACAGTTGCCGACGCAGGCTAGCGAAAGCGCATAAAACGCCTTTCCGCAAAGTCATAAAAAATGTATAAAATCCATTATGGTTGGCAAAGCCCGCAACGGAACAGTGCAAAGGGCCGCAATTGATGAACCGGGGGTCACTGCTTCCGGTGCTTACCATTTTTCGTTGCTTGGTCCCTTCATGCTGACCGGCCGCAGCGGCAAGGCTATCGAGATTGGCAGCAAAAAGAACCGCGCCCTGCTGGCGATGCTGGTAACTGCTCCAGGCCGCAGCATGAGCCGGGACGCGCTCGCCGACATTCTCTGGACCGAGCACAGCGCAGACCAGGCAAGGAACAGCTTGCGTCAGGCTCTCGCCGTGTTGCGGAAGGAACTGAATGGCCATGAAACCAAATTCTTCGCAGAACTCGGTTCCACGCTTTCTGTGCGTCCGGGCGAGGTTAGCCTCGACATCGACAATTTCCTGAATGACATCAGGCTCGGCACGCCAAAGTCCCTGCAGCGGGCGATCAGCTTGTGGCGCGGTACATTCCTTGCCGATGTCATGGTGTCCGAGACCGAACTGGACCATTGGCTGACCGGGCAGCGCGAACACTACAACAACCATTACATATCAGCGATGGACCGGCTGGTGCCGCTTCTGGGTGGCGCTGCCCGTATCGACATGGCGCGGCGGCTCGTCCAGGCCGACAATCTGCGCGAGATCTCGCACAGGCATCTGATGGAGGCCTATTATGCCGCCGGCGAGCGGTCGCAGGCATTGCGGCATTACGACAAGGTGCGGAAATTGTTACATGAGGAATTAGGTGTCGCACCATCACCCGAGATAGAAGACCTTCGCAAGGAAATCGCAGCAAACTCACACAATGGCCAAACCGGACATGGATCGAAGGCTGCCCCGGTGTCCGCGCCCGAGCTTGCTACGCTTGCCGCCGTGCAACCGCCGCTCGATGCAGTACATCCACAGCCCGCCGCGCCCCGTGGGGAACCGCGCAGCAGTTTCACATATGCAACCGCCGCCATTGTGGCACTTTTCGCCGTTGCAGCCGCGGGCTGGTTCTTCACCCGCGTAACACCGGAACCGGTGACCATACCTTCGGTCGCGATCCTGCCCTTCGAAAGCCTGTCTGGCAGCGTGGAAGATGCACGTATCGCCACCGGCCTCACCATCGACACCATCACCGACCTGTCGCGCTACTCGGAATTCCGCGTCATGGCCAAGGACACCACGGATGCCTACAAGGGAAAGGCGGCGGACATCCGCGCCTTGGGCAAGGATCTCAAGGTCAGCCAGGTGCTCAAGGGTACCTTCCAGCGCGACAAGGACCACATCCGCATCACTGCGCAGCTCATCGATGCAACAACCGGTGAGACGCTGTGGTCGGACCGCTATGACCGGCTTATCGGCGAAATCTTCGCAATCCAGAGCGACGTTGCTGACCACATCGCCAACAGCCTCGGCGGCAGGGAAGGCATGGTTGGCAAGAGTTTGACAGCCAGCGCGAGGCGCAAGCTGCCTGCCGATCTCGGTGCCTACGAAACCTATCTCTTCGCGCAGGAGACGATGTATTCCGACCTTTCCGCCGAGCATATGAAGGAGGCCCAGAAAATTCTCGACCGGGCAATCGCAAAGGACCCGGCCTTCGCCCGCGCTTACGTGAGATATGCCAATACCTATGCCTGGCTCGCCACGTATGAGGCAAACGCCGGGGAACTTTTCCAGCAGATGCTAGCCTATGCCCGCAAGGCCGTTGCCCTCGACCCGATGGACGCTGATGCCCACGCGGCGCTGGGCTATGCATTGACCTTGACGGGGGATCTGAAGCAGGGCGAGGCGGAACTCGGCGAGGCGCTGCGTCTCACACCCAACGCGTTCGACATTCTGATTTTCCATTCCTGCCTTGCCCCAACGGCGGAAAAGGGGGCGGAGGCCGCGGACCGCGCTATCGCCATCAATCCCGCCTATCCCAAATGGGCGGTCCCCTGCCTGCGGCTCGCCCTCGTCCTGGTCGGGCGCTATGACGACGTCGTCCGCGTCCAGACGCGCCAGCCCGAGGACGAATGGAACACTGACGGCTTCGTCATCGTGGCAGGAAGCCTCGCTGCTCTGGGCAAGAAAGATGAAGCAGCGGCGCTTGCGAAACGCGGTGTCGCCAGATTCCCGGGACTTCTGACCATCGAGCGTTTCGCCCTGAACCGCTACTGGCCACCCGAAGCTTCTAAGGTGATGGAAAACCTGATGCGCGGCGCCGGCTTTCCCGTCTGCGCCACCGCCCAAGACCTCGCCGACACGCCAAAGCCTGTGCGCCTCCCCGAATGCACGGGCTGATGTTCCATTCACGGCCCATTAACCCAGCCCATGAACCGCTGATTCAGCACAGACACAACTAACCCCACCAGGTTTAACCTTGCGAAAGCCTGTTTCGTCATAGTGTGTCTGTTGCGCGTGGGGTTGCGCTTTTGGGATGGTGAAGATGGGCCTGCGGACGATTGATGCGGATGTGGTGAAGCGCCTGGCCAAGATGGCTGACTTCATGGTGCTGCTGCTGGCCTCGTTGCTTCCTGCCTCTGTGCTGGCACGCGCGGGCCACCCGGAAGCCATCGGATTTTTTGCGCTCCTCGTGACATTTTCCAGCCTGTTGGCGTTGCGCGGGCTTGGCCTCTATGTGCCGAAGGTCTGGGCCAATGGCTTGCTGACAGCGGCAAAATCGGCGGCCGTGTGCTGCCTTGCCGGAACGCTGTTGTTCTACGTTTCAAAACTCACGCCATTGCAGTTGCAGCCACAGTGGGTTGGCTTCTGGTGCGTCACCACCACCATCTATTTCCTCGCAACCCGCCTCATCGCACAAATCTGGGCCGCACCTGCCGAGCGTTGCGGCCAATTCCGCAAACGCATTGCCATTGTGGGTGGCGGACAGGCTGCTGAAGAGGCGTTGAAGCTGCTTGAACAATCGCCGTCGGAAGATATTGAAGTTCTGGGCCTGTTTGACGACCGCTTTGACAATCGCAGTCCGGAGTCGGTGCAGAAATATCAAAAGCTCGGCACCATCACTGACCTTGCCCCCTTTGCCCGCGAACATGACGTCAACCTGATCATTGTCGCCATTCCGCTGTCGGCGGAAACGCGCATGTTGCACATCTTGAAGCGGCTCTGGGAACTCCCGGTGGATATTCGCATCAGCGGCGCTGCGGGCAAGTTGAAACTCTCACGTCAGGCCTACACCTATCTTGGCAACCTTCCCCTGCTGTCTGCCTTCGAACGCCCGCTTTCGGGTTGGGACCAGGTGATGAAATCACTGGTGGACCGCGCTATTGCACTGGTTGCCCTGATCGGCCTGTCGCCCGTCATGCTGGCCGTGGCGCTGGCTGTCAAATGGGAAAGCAAGGGCCCGGTCATTTTCAGGCAGAAGCGTTTCGGCTTCAACAACCAGCTCGTTGAAGTCTACAAATTCCGCTCCATGTACACCGACATGGCAGATGCCGGAGCGTCAAAACTGGTGACCAAGGACGATCCGCGCGTCACCCGTGTGGGTCGCTTCATCCGCAAGACCTCGCTCGACGAATTGCCGCAACTGTTCAACGTGATCACAGGAACATTATCCTTGGTCGGCCCCCGCCCCCACGCCACGCAAGCCAAAGCCGCTGGCTCACTTTACGACGAAGTGGTGGATGGCTATTTCGCGCGCCACAAGGTGAAGCCCGGCATTACCGGCTGGGCCCAGATCAACGGCTGGCGCGGCGAAACCGACACCCGCGAAAAAATCGAACAACGCGTCAAGCACGACCTCGACTATATCGACCGCTGGTCCATCGGCTTTGACCTCTATATTCTGGCCAAGACACCGCTAGCGCTGTTGAAGTCGGAGA
>JANMEM010000561.1:0-2122 GCA_031376985.1 Hyphomicrobiales bacterium | reverse complement strand
CGGCAGAGCATCAGTGTAATGCAGCACCGATGTGACTGGCAAATTCTCGCAACCCACAGGTCCATCAATAATGACCTGCAAACCCTTGATGGCAGTGAACACGTAAACCGCGCCCCAATATCCCCCTGCCCTGTCATGATCAAGAACCAGCATGGCTTTAAGTCCCCACCGATTCTTCAGCCTTGGCTTTGGCTGCCAGCATGCCTGCATATTTTTTCTTGAACTCGGGCCGGTCCACCGGCACATCACGCCAAATGCCTGCAGCATGACCTGTGCCAACGCCTTCAAAGAAATTGCTCATGTCATCAAAGCGGTGCTTGTTGCCAATGGCCGCCATGATGACCTGGGCCAGCGAACCGGCACCAGCAGGGCCCATGAGCGGACGGGCCGAGATGAGATTGGTAAAATACAGCGAAGGGATCGACAGTGACTTGGCCTTTTGAACAACCGGCGTTGTGCCAATGGCAAGATCAGGCTGGTATTCCAGCATCGCAGAAATGTCATTTTCCAGCGACGCACGATATTGCACATGCACACCGCGCTGTTCGAGCCACACAAGATCAGCATCGGACCATGGCGTACGCGGACAGGCTGTTCCAACATATGGAACCTCGGCCCCACTTTCGATCAGCAGCCGCGCCACAAGCAGTTCCGAGCCTTCATAGCCCGACACCGTTATCCGGCCCTTGATCGGCTTTTGAGATAATGCACCTTTGATGGCGGGAAGAATGGCATTCTGTGCGGCTGCGCGGGCTTCGGCTGAAACACCGCAAGACTTGCCAATGGCCTCCAGCCAATCAGCAGTACCGTCATAGCCCACAGGGGCAGAGCCCACGACACTGCGGCCAGCCGATTCAAATTCGCGGATGCTGGCAGTATAGAAAGGATGAATGGCAGCAACAGTTGCGCAATCAAAAGCAGCAAACAATTCACGCCATTCCCGTGTAGGCACAACAGGCCCTGCCGCCAGTCCCATGGGGGCCAGCATGCGGCCAATCAAAACAGGATCAACCGGAAACATTTCACCCAGCAATGTTACGGTGGGAAGTTCAGTTTTCGTACGAGGCGCTGCCACAGGTCCATTGCGGATTTCACCAGCCGCATATTTCAGCATTGCACCCGACAGCACGTCCTTGGCTTCAGCATGGGTTGGCACGCCAAAGCCAGGAACATCTATGCCAATGATGCGGACGCCGTTGATTTCCTTCGGGAGGATTTGCAGCGGCACGCCCGATGCAGTGGGTACACAAAGATTGGTGACGATAATCGCATCATAGTCTTCTGGTTTTGCCATTTCGAAAACAGCATCGCGAATGTCTTCGAACAGTTTTCCGGTGACCAGTGATTCCGAGTTGAACGGCACATATCCGACACTGCGTTTTGCACCGTAAAAATGCGACGTGAAGGTGAGCCCATAAACGCAACAAGCCGAGCCTGAAAGTATGGTGGCCGTGCGGCGCATACGCAAACCGACACGCAAGGAACCAAAGGCCGGGCACATGCTTTGGGGCTGGTCGTGTGGGCCAACTGGGTAGTCCTTGGCATACTGGGCAAGAATTTCAGATTTTCCGGCTTTCGCCGCAGCCTTGTGCAGTTCGTCCTTGTTGGTGCAGGCACCGACATCAACGTGTAATGCCACAACAGCAGCTGCCGCTGTTGCGGGCACCTTGTCTGTATGGTCAATCAAAACGGTCACCGCATTCACACCTTGTCGTAGATCACTTCGAGCGATGGTTTCTGGGTCAACACGCCGCCACACATGTCTTCAAGGCTGGCCGGATCAAGAACCACATCCCGCCCCGTCACATCGCTGGAAAAAAGCCCCAGCAATTCATCTTGGGTCAACGGCTTTGGACGAACCGGCGGTGCTTCACCCACATTGGTGGCAAGCAAGGCAAAAAGTGCGCCCCATTCACTGTCCTTGGTTCCGATGATTTCGTAATTCGCACTCTTCTTGCGAATGTCGTCATTGGCGGGAATGGCGGCAAGAACTGGAATACCAACCTTATCGGCAAAGGCCTGGGCCTCGCCAGTGCCGTCATCCTTGTTGATGACGATACCAGCGACACCCACGTTGCCGCCGAGTTTGCGGAAATATTCAACGGCCGAACACACGTTGTTG
>JANMEM010000537.1:0-2470 GCA_031376985.1 Hyphomicrobiales bacterium | reverse complement strand
GATATGACCAATTTCGCCTGCATTGCTGAAACTGCCGCGCACCGGCAAGCCATCATGCACCATGCAGCCACCAAGCCCCATGCTGAAAAACAGGTGGTAGTAATCCTTGTAATCCCTGCCTGCTCCGTAAAGCCGTTCACCCATGGCTGCTGCGGCATGATCGACTTCTATAAAAACAGGACAATCCGCAATTTCTGCCAGCTTCTCCCTGATGGGTTCGCCTTTCCAACCTTCCAGTGTGGTCGGCCCGACAAAGCTCATTGACTCAACATCGAAGGGCCCAGGCATGGCAAGGCCGACGCCCAGCAGCCGTTTGTCGGGAATCCGGCTCTTGAAGCCTGCAATGACCTTCGCAATTTCGGTGAACGCCTTCGCGGGCTTCAAGCAGTTTCGGCCGCGCGATTCTGAAACCACAATTTCTCCCGCGAGATTGACCAGTGCCGCCTCTATGCCGACTGGTGTGATGTTGAGGCCGATGGCATAACCGCCATCCGGGTTAATGCTCAGACTGGTGGCAGGATGTCCGCGGACGCGCTTGGTATTGCGGCTACCCAGAAGAAAATCCTGCTCTTCCAGTTCGCGAGTGATGTTGGAAACGGTCTGTATGGTCAGGCCGACGCGGCCTGCAATGTCACCACGGGCTACCGGCCCATGTTGCCGTATCGCCTCCAGCACGATGCGGCGATTATAGGGGCGTCCGAACTCCTGGTTGGTACCTTTGAGCGCCATTGACCTGTCCTTCAAACGACAGGCAAGCACGTATCAATTATTAAATCAAATGGTTTTGATTAATCAGCACACACTTGTAGAGTTAGCTGATAACCTCAACAAGATTGTTGGCGATGACACCCGCATCGGCGGCACTAAAGCAAACGGGATTGATCACCAGTTTGCCAAGGTGGCGGCGGCTGGGATCAACATGAATGCTGGGCTCGCCTTTGATTAATCGGCTGACGGCCTCGTCTGCTGATATCTTGGCTCCCTCCAGGGTGATCACAAGTTGTGGCACCGTGTTGTGATCATCCCCACCCTCGATCTCAACACTGCAGTGCCGTGATTGGCGCAAAGCATTTGCAATCGGATGCAAACGCTGAAGCCAGCCGTGGTGGCGGCTTGCATCACTCTCTTCCCCGAACAGCCGCAACGCCGTCAGCAGGCCGACAATCTCTTCCTTGCCCACCTTGCAACTACGCCCGATGCCGTGTTGCGGAGTGCCTTTCAGCAAGCTCTTGTCGATCAGCGAAGCCGGTGGTTCCCACATGTCGGAGTAGATATCGAGATCAAGGTGCTGGAGGGCGGCAGACATGATCAGGTCCCGCCTTCCGCATAGTATGCCGCTGGCCTGCGGCCCGCCCAATATCTTGCCACCTGAGAACGCGACAAGATCAGCACCTTCGGAAATAAAGCGTTGCAGATTGTATTTGGGAGGCAACTGTGCCGCAGCATCGACAATGACAGGCACTTGGTGCCGTTTGGCGATGGCTGTGACCTCAGGTAGAGAGGGCTGTGCTGAGATATCGGCAACATAAAAAATCGCTGCCGTCCGCTCTGTGACAGCGTCCTCAATTTCCCAGGCTTCAGCATCGCGCACACCAGCGCCCGCATAACGATCGGGCAAGCCGACTTCGACAATTTTGGCACCCGCCGCACGAATGGCATGGTCATAAAAATTGCGCTGGCTGCGCATCATGATCACTTCGTTCTTCATGCCGCGCGTACCCGGCAATCTCGCCATGCGGCCAGGATCAAGTCCCGCTATGCAAGCCGCCGTCGCCAGCAACAGACAAGCCGAAGCTCCTGATGCGATGTAACCCGCTTCTGCCCCCGTGGCTTTGGCAATCTCTCTTGAGGCCGCAGCCTGCAACCCCGCCATGTCGATACAATGCTGTGATGCTTCAAGCATAGCAGCAAGCACTTCTGGACGCATGATACCGCCTGACAACCGGGTTGCAGTTCCCTTGGCGTTGACAATTCTGCGAACGCCGAGAGCGTCGTAGACGGTCATTTTTTTACCGCGAAGATAGCCGTGATTTCGACGGTGATGTTTTCAGGCAAAGTTCCCATGCCAATGGCTGCGCGGGAATGACGTCCAGCTTCGCCGAACACCTCGACAAACAACTCTGAACAGCCGTTGATGACTTTCGGATGGTCTCCAAAATCCGGCGCTGCATTCACCATGCCTAATACATGGACCACCCTCTGCACGCGGTCGAGAGAGCCAAGAATGTTCTGGGCGGCGGCCAACAAGACCATGCCAGTACGTCGCGCATGAAATTTTGCATCTTCCAGTGACACGTCTCGCCCGACAATTCCCTTGGCGAGATTCCCATCTTCCAAAAGCGGTCCTTGGCCTGAAAGATACAACGTATCCCCATGCAAGACCCCCGGCACATAAATGCCCTTCGGCGTTGGCAAATCAGGAAGCAAGATACCCAGAGACTGCATTCGGTCAGCAATACTCATGTCCATG
>JANMEM010000536.1:0-2470 GCA_031376985.1 Hyphomicrobiales bacterium | reverse complement strand
GATATGACCAATTTCGCCTGCATTGCTGAAACTGCCGCGCACCGGCAAGCCATCATGCACCATGCAGCCACCAAGCCCCATGCTGAAAAACAGGTGGTAGTAATCCTTGTAATCCCTGCCTGCTCCGTAAAGCCGTTCACCTATGGCTGCTGCGGCATGATCGACTTCTATAAAAACAGGACAATCCGCAATTTCTGCCAGCTTCTCCCTGATGGGTTCGCCTTTCCAACCTTCCAGCGTGGTCGGCCCGACAAAGCTCATGGACTCAACATCGAAGGGCCCAGGCATGGCAAGACCCACGCCCAACAGGCGCTTGTCTGAAATCTGGATCTTGAATCCTGCGATGATCTTTGCGATTTCGGCAAACGCAATTGCGGGTTTCAGGCAATGGCGCCCGCGCGATTCCCTTGCCACGATCTCGCCCGCCAGATTGACCAGCGCAGCATCGATGCCAACAGGCGTGATATTGAGACCAATGGCATAGCCACCGTCTGGATTGATGCTGAGGCTGGTGGCAGGATAGCCGCGGACGCGCTTGGAATTGCGACTGCCCAGAAGGAAATCCTGCTCCTCAAGTTCGCGGGTAATATTGGAAACAGTCTGTATGGTCAGCCCTACGCGGCCTGCAATGTCGACGCGCGCAATCGGCCCATGTTGCCGTATCGCCTCCAGCACAATGCGGCGGTTATAGGGGCGTCCGAACTCCTGGTTGGTACCTTTGAGCGCCATTGACCTGTCCTTCAGATGATAGGCAAGCACATATTTTTTATTAAATCAAATGGATTTGATTAATCATTGCACAGTTGCAGGCTCAGCTGATAATCGCAAGCAGAGTGTCGGCAATGACACCCGCTTGACCAAAATCAATGCACAGCGGGCTGATTACCAGTTTGCCAAGGTGGCGGCGGCTCGGATCAATATGGATACTCGGATCGCCATTGATTAACTTGTTGACCGCCTCGCTTGCTGAGATCATGGAACCCTGCAGAGTTACGACAAGTTGTGGCACAATATTGTGATTGTCCTCACCCTCGATCTCAACACTGCAGTGATGTAATTGGCGCAGGGCATTTTCGATCGGAAGCAATCGCTGGAGCCAGCCATGGTGGCGGCTTGCATCACTCTCTTCCACGAACAACCGCAACGCCGTCAACAGTCCAACGACCTCTTCCTTGCCTACCTTGGAACTGCGCCCGATGCCATGTTGCGGCGTGCCTTTCAGCAAGCTTTTGTCGATCAGTAAGGCAGGCGGCTTCCACATGTCGGCGTAGATATCGAGATCGAGATGTTGAAGTGCCGCAGACATGATCAATTCCCGGCGTCCACACAGAATGCCACTGGCCTGTGGGCCGCCCAGCACCTTGCCACCTGAAAAAGCCACGAGATCAGCACCTTCGGAAATGAAGCGTTGCAGATTGGCCTTGGGCGGCAATTGCGCTGCTGCATCCACGATAACGGGAATGCCGTGAGGCTTGGCAATGGCCGTGACCTCAGGCAAGGACGGCTGTGCTGCCCAATCAGCAACATAAAAAATTGCCGCCGTTCGGTCCGTGATGGCGTCTTCAATTTCCCAGCATTCAGCGTCGCGTACACCAGCACCTGCATAACGGTCGGGAAGCCCCACTTCGACAATCGTTGCACCCGCCGCACGGATCGCATGGTCATATAAATTGCGCTGGCTGCGCATCATGATCACTTCATTTTTCATGCCTTGCGTATCCGGCAATCTTGCCATGCGGCCCGGATCAAGTCCCGCGATGCAAGCCGCCGTCGCCAGCAACAGACAAGCCGAAGCTCCCGAAGCAATGTAACCCGCTTCTGCTCCCGTAGCTTTGGCAATCTCTGTGGAGGCCGCAGCTTGCAACTCTGCCATGTCGATACAATGCTGTGACGCCTCAACCATGGCAGCAATCACTTCTGCCCGCATGATACCGCCCGACAACCGGGTTGCAGCTCCCTTGGCATTGATAATTCTGCGAACGCCGAGAACGTCGTAGACAGTCATGGCTTTACTGCGAAGATGGCTGTGATTTCGACAGTGATATTTTCAGGCAAAGTTCCCATCCCAACAGCAGCGCGGGAATGACGCCCGGCTTCGCCAAACACCTCGACAAACAATTCCGAGCAGCCGTTGATGACTTTGGGATGGTCTCCGAAATCCGGCGCTGCATTCACCATACCTAATACATGGACCACCCGCTGCACGCGGTCGAGAGAGCCGAGAATGCTCTGGGCGGCAGCCAATAACACCATGCCCGTACGCCGCGCATGAAATTTCGCATCTTCCATAGAAACATCTCTCCCGACAATACCCTTGGCGAGATTCCCGTCTTCCAAAAGCGGTCCTTGGCCTGAAAGATACAACGTATCCCCATGCAAGACCCCCGGCACATAAATGCCCTTCGGCGTTGGCAAATCAGGAAGCAAGATACCCAGAGACTGCATTCGGTCAGCAATACTCATGTCCATG
>JANMEM010000513.1:0-23055 GCA_031376985.1 Hyphomicrobiales bacterium | reverse complement strand
AATATGATCCGCAAACTGGGTTGGCTCTATGCACTGATGTTCATTGCCATTGCCGGCATGAGTTATGTGCCTGCCTTCAAGGACGCCAATGGCATGATGTTCGGCCTGTTCAGCCTGCAATTGCAGGACGACCTGCTGCATTTGTTCTCAGGGATATGGGTGGGCGTTGCGGCGTGGATGTCCACACGGGCCACGGTGCTGTTTTTCAAACTCTTCGGCACGCTGTATTTCCTTGATGGCGTGCTCGGCTTTTTCACCGGCATGGGTTATCTTGACCTTGGCATTTTCATCAACGGCCCCGTGGCGCTGGATTTGCAAACCCGCTTCTTCGCCAACCTGCCACATTTGCTGATTGGCGGCTTTGCCATATTCGCCGGATTCATTTTGTCAAAGCGCTATGCGCATTCTGCGTAAACTTGGCAAATGGCTGGCGGTGCTGCTGGTCATATTGGCTGTGCCTGCACTCTACATTGGCGTGGGCTGTCGCGGTGATGCGCAATACGCGGTGCAGGATGCAAAGCCTGTGTTATCAGATGCCGTGCGGGCGAAGCTTGCGTCGCTGGCGAGCTACCAGTTCCCGGAGGAGAAGTCCTATCTGACGTTTCCCGAGTGGTACATTGTATATGCCTCGCAGGACTATGCTGACCATATCGCGGTGGAGCGCCCGTCCGGGTTCGCTTATTTCACGGCGGCGTCGGAATTCTGGACCAGCTATTGCCGCGTCAACCGCGTGGCGGCGGGGCGCTATCCGTTCAACTTCGGCACGCAAGTGATGATCTATGTCATCGGTGTCAGCCATAGTGCGGAGTTCATTGTGAAGGGTGTCTACGAAAACACGATTGGCCGCGTGTTCGAGTGGCTGGCACCTGAGCAGCCTGTTGCAGAGGAAGTGTTTGCGCAAAGTTTTACCCGTGACTATGGGCATTGGCTGAACACCACGCCCTGGTATGACTTTGATTTCTGGGGTCGGATGAATGCGCTGTGGTCCGATGTGCCAAAGTCGGGCGATGGGCTGTTGCGAAAGTGGGAACGGCGGATAGTGTTGTCTGCCGAGTTGGCTTTTAAAAGCGGCTATGCTGCCTTGATCGGCGGTGGCACCAAGTCGGCCTATGCACCCGCAGAGCTGGAGATCCGGGCGCTGGTTTCGGGACAGGCCGCAGCCCTTACAGCCCTCGACAATCGCATTCGCATTGAACAGGATTTTGGCGATGGCACGGCGCTGGTGGTGATACCGCGCTATCAGCCTTTCACGGAGATTGCCTTGAAACTTGCCTCGACACCGATGCGCTTTATCGAAGTGGGCGGAAATCATCGCATGTTCATGTCGCTGCGCGTGAAAGACAGTTGGCTGACGCCGCCGGGTTTTCCGGCGCAGATGTTCGAAGTGTCCGTGCTGGCTCCCGGCGGTGGCCGCAGGATTGGCCTTGATGTGCCGATTGGCGACGTGCTCAGCACAATTGCAGCGGCGCAGGCCAGTGGCGCAGCTGTTGAACACGTCTATGACTACTGAGGTCTGAACAATGCGCATGGTGAAATGGATCATTTTTGGTCTGCTTGCGCTGGTCATTGGCGGACTGGGCGGTGCGCGGGTTGCGGCGCTTTATGGTGAAAGTTCAACCGCCAAAGCGCTGGCCCCGGCCACGGGCCATTTCGTTGAAGCCGATGGCCTGAAAATCTTCGTGCAGGAGAAAGGCCCGGCTGATGGTCCGGCTGTGGTGTTCATTTCCGGCACGCTGGCGTGGAGTGAAACCTGGCGCAACACCATTGATCCACTCGCCGCCGCCGGGTTTCACACGGTGGCGATTGACTTGCCGCCCTTTGGGTTTTCAGGCCGCCCGGCACCTGAAGGTTATGGTCCTGCCAACCATGCGCGGCGCATTGCGGCTGTGCTGGATGCGCTTAAAATTCCGCGCGTGGTTTTGGTGGGGCATTCCTTCGGTGGTGGTGCCACCGTCGAAACAGCCTTCACACATGAAGATCGTGTGCGTGGGTTGGTGTTGGTGGATGCTGCGTTGGGTCTGATGTCGCCCAAACCTGAGAGCAAAGGGGCGCTGGGTTGGCTGCTCGCATGGCGGCCTTTGCGCACGATTATCTCATCAGCCACCTTTGCCAATCCGGCTTTGACGGGCAAGGGCCTTCGCGATTTTATTGCTGATGACAGCAAGGCCACGGATGCAAAGCTGGCGATTTATAAACGTCCACTGGGTGTGATCGGAACCTCGGAGGCTGTGGGTGATTGGTTGGCGGGGGATTTGTTCAACTATCCCGAAGGTGCTGCCTTGAAAGATCCTGCGCGCTTCACCGCGTTTAAACCACCGGTACTTCTGATTTGGGGCAAGATCGATGACGTGACGCCGCTGGTGCAGGGCGAGGATTTGGCCAAGCGTTTTCCCGGCAGCAAACTGGTGGTACTGGATGGCGTCAACCACATTCCCCATCTCGAAAATCCGGAAGCCTTCAACGCCGCTCTGCTGGATTTTCTGAAAACCCTGCCTGCGCCATGAAGGCCCGAAGTTTCGTTGGGTGGGCTGCAGTTGTGTTGATGTGCTGGTATGGCATTTTGGGCATGATCAGTTTGCTGCTTCCTGCCGGGCGGCCATTGCTGGTGTTAGCGCCGGGCAGGGCGATGCAGGTTGCACAGAGAGCAGGCGGCACCTTTGAAGGTGGTTCGGCCTCATTCGTTTACACCCGCTCGGACAACCCGAATTATATTTACAGTCTTTATGGAGACGGGGCTCTGCTGGTGCTGGACGGCAAGACGGTTGAATCCTGCCGCACGATTTTGTTTCAGGCATTCAGCAAGGGTCCGTAAGTCTCGGCAAAGTTATTCGTGAACAGGCTCTGCGGGTCCCAGGTTTTACGTTTTGCATAGACATCGGCAATCATCGGGTAAGCCCGCACCAGTTGCTTCACATCATAGAATTTCTGATAGGGCAGAAAGAAACGGCCGCCGAAGGAATCCGCCAGATCAATCAGGGCCGAAGTGACGGCTTTCATCCTTGCGATGCCGGCGTCGTCCACCCGCTGGTTGATATAAAGCACCACCGAAAAGGCCTCTTGCGGCGCATAATTCAAGGCAATGTCTTCCTGATGCACCACGCGGATGGAGGCGTTCAACAACAATGTGTGGTGTGTGGCAAACACGCCGCGCATGGCCTCGACAAATGGAACCAGCTTGTCACGCGGCACAAAGTATTCATGTAGAATGTCAGTTTCATACTGCAAGTCATTGAAAAGATAGGGAACAGAATCATGCATCGGTTCATTGCGGGAGACCAGACAGGCCTCGCCCGTAGCTTTGGCAATTTCGCTGACCGTGCATGATTCGAAGCGGTGTTCGAGGTTTTTTTCGGAATACCATTTCAGCCGTTCAAACAGACTGCCCTGCTTGGCCAGATTGAAGATCAGGCGCCGGGGTGCCACTGACCCTATCTCCGCGAGCGGCGGCAGGTTGTCCGGCGACACAACTGTTTTGTGATAGGTGTAGATCAGCAACTCATCGAGAAAGCTTCCGGGCGATGTTGAGAGATGGCCATAGAACAGGCCAATCTCTTCATTGTGTTCCAGCTCTTTCGCCCACACGTCCGGAAAAGCCGCAAGGTTGATGAGTTGGCGCTTTGATTCGTAAACAGTGTTGGGGGCGATCTCCAGTTCGCAATCGAGGATGACACCAAACAGGCCGTAGCCACCGACGACATGGCGATAGAGTTTCACATTTTCGGTTCGGCTCACCCGCTGAATACTGCCGTCTGCCAGCATCACACGCAGCCATTTGATCGTCCGTTCAATGGCCCCCACATGATGGTCCATACCATGGGCATTGACCGAGATGGAACCGCCCACTGTGAACACATCCGACGACTGCATGGCCTTCACGGCAAAGCGCGGGTGAATGGCGATTTGAATGTCGTGCCAGCGCACGCCCGATTGCACGGTGACGGTCATGGCTTCGGCATTCAAGGTGACGGCGTTGAAACCCGTCATGTCCAGCACCACACCATTGGGCGCAAAAGCCTGGCCACCCATGGAATGGCGTGCGCCAAAGGCCGAGACTTTCAGTCCATTTGTGCGGGCATAGGCCAGCGCCTTGGCAACATCATCCTCTTTTTTCACCGCCACCACACCATGAACCGCCGTGCGCGAAAGACAGCTGACGTCGTTCACCGTGCCCCCCTTCAACCGCCAGGGCAGCGACGTATCTTCCGCCGCGGCTTGCGTTGGGCTCGTCGGCGTGACAGGTCCACAATCCTTGTCTCCAACCGGGTCTGCCGAGAGTTCGGCCCCTTTATATCCACCCGCCACCAAAGCCGCAGCACCAATAAGTCCAACAGCGCGGCGGCGGGTGAGATGAGACGACATTGCAGTGCTCCTGATTCTGTTTTCAGTCTAGCACAGCAGGTGACTGAAGCAGCCGATCCTGACCTGGCCGGTTTCCCAAAAAGCCATTTTAAACTGTCCATTTTTCTTCAAAATCCACAATCACGTTGACACATTCTCTTGGCTTTTCCGCAGTCGCGGACGGACGCCGCAAGAGTCCTCAGCAACAGATGCGAAGTGGAACCTTAACGCTCTGGCTGCGTTTCACTATCATTGCCCCCGCATACAGGGGCACCCCAAAAAGGACCTGGACATGTTGAAAAATATCATAATCGCAATTGTTGCCACGGCCAGCATTGGTGTGGCGACAATAGGAACCGCAGAAGCCCGTGACGGCGACCGGCATTACCGCAACCGTTCAAATGTGATCATTCAGTTTGGTGGATATGGCGGGTATAATGGTGGGTACGGTTACAACAGCCAGTTCGACCGTGATTATTACACCGGCCTCCGCGACTACGGCTATCGCAACCGCTATGTCTATGATGATTTCGCGCCTTATTGTGGTACACACCGCATCAAGGTGAAGAAGTGGAACCGCGCCCACACGCGCTATACCCTCGTGACCAAGCGCGTCAGGGATTGTTGAATCAGCGTTGATGCGGAACTTGCATAATTGGCGGTGACAGTGCAAGCAATAGAATGCACTGTCACCGAATAATTTTTGCAGACTCAGATCAACTGGCCCTGTGTCCCTTGGAGGTTCAATTTTTCCAAAAGCATCGGCAGCTTTTCTTTCAGATTGAAAAAACCCTTCGACGTGTGTGGCCAGGTCATGGTATCGTAATGCCGTCTCACACGGATGAGACTGATGTCGTGTTTGGCCAGACGCTGTTCAACTAAGAGCAGGGCTTCAGATTCCGGTCCCACTGGCGTGTATGCGACCGCAACAGTTCTAATGCCTTCACTCTGACACCATGTCAGCACGGCTTCGGCGGAGAGTGAAGGAATGCGGACGACGTTACTTCCCAAGCGCTGCGCGGCGTCTTCGAGCGCGGAAGCGCGGAAATCCAAGGCGACGTTTGACTCGACACCACCGGGCTTATGCTTTGGTTTAGCAGGAACCGCGATGCTCATCGGCGTTGTCGACGATGGAAGCTGCAAGTCTTCGCTTGTCACTAGTAAACCATACTCACCTTCTGGCCATTGCCCCATCGCTTGTGGCATCAATGGGGCATCAAGAACGTGTGTTTCTTGCAACGGAAGCGCGACCGTTGCCAGACCTCGTGGTTGAAACCGACCATTTGTATATGTCGCAATATTGTCTGGCCTCGCCAGATAGGTTTTGCCTTTGGTGTGTAACCCGCCCACCCAGCGCCAAGACAGGGTGTTTGACGCAGGGTCACCGTCAATCAGATGCCGATACATGAAATCTGCACCCAATTGCCACGGCAGTTTCAATGTGAACATCCAGATGGATGCAAACCACATGCGGCCGTGGTTATGCAGATAGCCGGTGCTTTTCAATTCCTCTACCCAATGGTCAAAACAATCAATTCCGGTCTGGCCATGGATTGCTGTCTGATAGTCTGCATGATCGCGGTCAAGCCGTTGCAGATCATCCAGATAGTTTGTCCAGATCTGCGGTCGTGTTTCCAGATGGCCCTTGAAATAAGCGCGCCAGAATACCTCCTGGATGAATTTTTCGGCACTGGACAAACTGAAGCGCGAAAGCACCGTTTGCAAAACTTCCTCTTCGCTGATCATGCGCAACCGCAAATAAGGCGACAACATCGAAACATTGCCGCGTTCGCCCGCACCTTCGTCAGTATTGCGGTTGGCAGCATAGTGACGGCCCGTGCGCGGCGCAAAATCTGCGAGACGGGACAGGCCCGCGGCGCGGGTGGGCTCAAACGAAAAAGGGACCATGGACATGACATGATCCTTTACGTGCGTTTATTCGAGACGGACTACTCCGCAGCCACGCTTGGCAGTTCAGCCAAAGACGCTTCCAGCATGGCTTCGTCGTAGCTCTTGTCTTCCAGCTTGCCTGACGCATAGTCCGTATAGGCCTGCATGTCGAAATGTCCGTGTCCGCAAAGTCCGAACAGGATCGTCGGGCTGGTGCCATCGCGCTTGGCTTTCAGGGCCTGGTCGATTGCACCTTTCACTGCGTGATTGGCTTCGGGGGCGGGAACGATGCCTTCGGTTTTGGCAAACAGCACGCCCGCTTCGAAGCAGGCATTTTGCGTATAGGCTTCAGCTTCAATCAGGCCGAGTTGCTTCAGGTGCGACACCAGCGGGGCCATGCCGTGATAGCGCAAACCACCGGCATGAAAACCGGGCGGCATGAAAGTGGACCCCAGCGTGTGCATTTTGACCAGCGGCGTCATGTGGGACGTATCGCCAAAGTCGTAGGCATATTTGCCGCGTGTCAGCGACGGGCAAGCCGCGGGTTCCGTGGCGATGACACGTACTTTTTTGCCGCCGCGCAATTGTTGGCCAATGAACGGGAAGGTGAGGCCCGCAAAGTTTGATCCGCCGCCCGTGCACGCCACAATGATGTCAGGAGCTGCACCTGCCATGGCCATTTGCTCGATGGCTTCCTGCCCGATTACCGTCTGGTGCATCAACACATGGTTCAGCACAGAGCCCAGTGCATATTTGGTATCACCATGTGTCGCCGCCACTTCCACAGCTTCGGAAATGGCAATGCCGAGGGAACCATTGGAGTTGGGGTCTTTGGCCAAAATGGAGCGGCCCGCATTGGTTTCCATCGATGGGCTTGACACGCATTCTGCACCATAAAGCTCCATCACGGCCTTGCGGTAAGGCTTCTGGCGAAACGACACGCCTACCTGAAACACCTTGACGTCGATCCCGAACATGGCACCTGCCATGGCCAGTGATGAGCCCCATTGGCCAGCTCCGGTTTCGGTGACAAGTTTTTTGATACCTTCCTGTTGATTGTAAAACGCCTGCGGCACGGCGGTGTTGGGCTTGTGACTGCCAGCCGGAGACACGCCTTCATATTTGTAAAAAATCTTCGCCGTGGTGCCCAAGGCCTTTTCGAGACCGTAGGCACGGTACAGCGGTGTTGGCCGCCACATTTTATAAATATCATTCACAGGCTTTGGAATGTCGATATAGCGGTCTGACGCCACCTCCTGCATGATCAAGCCCATGGGAAACAGCGGTGCAAGATCGCCGGGGCCAATGGGTTGCAAAGTGCCGGGGTGCAAAGGCGGCGGCAGCGGAATGGGCAAGTCCGCCATGATATTGTACCAGCCCTTGGGAATACGCTCTTCGCCCAGCATGAATTTGCGTGTGCCGGGGGCTGACTTGGCGACGGAGATTTTCTTTGGGGCAGTTTTCTTTTTCGCAGCAATTTTCTTTTTAACCACTGCCGCTTTTTTCGGTGTTGCGCGCTTGGCTGCTGTCACCACTTTTTTCTGCTTGGCTTTTTTTGCTGCAACTTTCTTTTTCGCTTTTTTGGCCACCGTGTTTCTCCCTCTGTTGGAAAGAAACTGACGCAAGTTTAACAACTTGGCAAGAGCCGATCATGCTGAAACGAATTGGTCGCGCCTGTAACCCTGTAAATACAAAAGCGCCGTCAGATCGCCGTGGTTGATGCGGATGAGCGAACTCTCCTGCACATGCGGTTTGGCATGAAGCGCAACACCCATGCCTGCTTCAGACAGCATGGCGAGGTCATTGGCACCATCGCCCACGGCAATGGCGTCTGATGTGGAAAGACCGTGTGACGTTGCGATTTTGCGCAGGGAGTCCAATTTCGCCTGTTGACCGAGGATGGGCATTCCAACGTCACCCGTCAGCTTGCCATCATGTTCAATCAAAGTGTTGGCACGATTTTCATGAAACCCAAGCTGCGCAGCCACGGGCCCGGTAAAAGATAAAAACCCGCCGGATACCAGCGCGGCGTAGGCCCCATTGCGGCGCATGGTTGTCAACAGGGTTTTGCCGCCCTCCATGAAAGTGATCCGTTCACGGAGCAATTTCGCAATGACCGCAGTATCAAGTCCCTTGAGCAGGGCTACCCGTTCTTTCAGCGCACCATCAAAATCCAGTTCGCCGCGCATGGCCCGCGCCGTGATCAGCTTTATGCGATCACCGACACCAGCAACCACGCCAAGTTCGTCAATGCACTCCTGATGGATCATGGTGGAATCCATGTCAGCCAACAGCAGGCGTTTGCGTCGGTTATGGATGGAGACAACTGCGGCATCTATTGGGTGTTTGCGAAGCTCCACCATGAATTCCGACATGCGCGGAAAGGTTTCAACCTCCGCAGCATCCCCCGGTGAAAGCCAGTGGGGTTCGTCGGCGCCGTGGTCGCGCAGGGCCGTTACGACCTCATCCAAAATGGCGCCGGATCCAGGCGGCGCAATCAATACCAAAACATCGCTCATTGCCGCCTGTTACATTTTGGAATGTCAGGCGGCAATGGAATTTCGCGAGGCTTACTTCTTGGTGCTGGCCTTGATCACATGCACGGTCTTGCTGACCGGGCAATGCTTGCCCTTTTCACAATGCACGACGGCCTTGTGCATCTTCGACGTCGTAACAACATGGGGCTTGATTTTGGTGGTGTGGTCCATGGTTGCGGCGTGTGCGCCACCCACGACACCCAGCAAGGAAAGCGCGGCAATAGCGATACGAATCTTATTCATGATAGTCTCCTGATGTTTAAAGGGGTTTGCTTAGTTCTTGGCGAAGGCGCCGGATTCGATTTTGACGAGTTTGGCCTTGCCATCCACGGTTTCTGTCTTGCCATTCAGCGCCAGCGTGCAGCCCTTGGCGCAGTCCACATCGGCCTTTGCGGAAGCCTTGACGCTGAGGTCAAATTCCTTGCCGCCGGTGGGCACTACCTTGATGGTGTAGGGGGCCTTGTCATCATTCTGTACGGTGAGGGCGTTTGCAACAGGTGCAACTGCGACGAGGGCAAGCAGGCTCAGCATGAAAATGTTGTTTTTCATTTCTTTTCTCCAACAATGTGAATTTTAGAAGGTGGCGGGCGGGATTGTCCGCTACGCAAAGACTAGGCTTGTGGATGACGCGCTTCCAATTACAAGCTGGTAAACTGCACTGACCAGATGCCGCAGATTTCAACACCGTTCCGACACGATTGGCGAGACTGCGGGTGCTTTGCCGCAGCATTGGCACAAGTGTGAATTTCTTGATAGGCAGCGCTATGCAAAGGACTGAAATGTGAATCACCAAAGCCAACGCCAAGCCGTTTTAATTGCTGGCCCCACCGCCAGCGGCAAGTCTGCCTTGGCGCTCAGGCTTGCGCGTGAGCGGAACGGCGTCATTATCAATGCGGACTCCATGCAGGTGTATTGCGAACTCCGTATTCTTTCAGCCCGTCCGACGATAGAAGATGAAGGCGGAGCCCCGCACCGCCTCTATGGACATGTGAGCGGCACCGACAACTATTCCGTTGGCCGGTGGCTGGCCGATGCGAAACTTGAAATGCAGGCCTGCTGGGCTATCGACCGCCTGCCGATTGTGGTGGGTGGAACCGGGCTTTACTTTATGGCGCTGCAAGGCGGCCTTGCCGAGGTGCCGCCCGTTCCTGCTGATGTCAGGGAGAAGTGGCGTGGTTTCGAAGGTGACCTTCACATGGAACTGCAAAAGCGCGACCCGACAGCCGCCGCCAAACTGAATCCAGCCGACAAACAGCGTATCATCCGCGCTTTGGAAGTGATGGACACCACAGGGAAATCATTGGCGGTGTGGCAGGACGAGGCAAAAGCAGACGCATTCCTCAACCATATCAAGGTAGAGCGCCTGTTTGTCGATGTGGCACGTGAGGAATTATATGTTCGGGCCGAACGGCGTTTCGACGCGATGATGGAGCAGGGTGCCCTTTCAGAAGTCAGCGCCTTGCCTCTGATGCCGCGTGATCAGCCCATGATGAAGGCCATCGGCGTGCCGGAACTTCTGGCCCATCTGCACGGAGAGACCAGCCTCGAAGATGCTGTGGTTCTGGCCAAAACGGCTACGCGACAATACATCAAACGCCAACTCACCTGGTGGCGCGGGCAGATGGTGAACTGGCAGCTTGTTCACAACCAATAGCGATAGGCATAAATCAGCGTCATGCTGACGCCGCAAAGAATGATCACCGCCCGCACCGTGTTTGCTGGAAGAATATGCGTGAGCTTGATGCCGGTATAACCGCCCGCCATCGTGCCCAGCATCATCACCAATGTGGCAGGCCAGCTGATAAGGCCGAACCAGATGAAAAACCCGATGGCCGAGAGATTGCACAAAAACGAATAGATGTTCTTGACCACGTTCAGGCTTCTAAGTTCCGTGCTGCTGGTGGCGCTGAGAATGGAAAGGATGATGACGCCGGCACCCGCACCGAAATAGCCGGAGTATATGGCGGTGGGAAACAACAGCCCCAGCCGCAACCGTCCATGCTCTGTGCCACCGCCCGCAATGCGCGATAAGCCTCGCTGGATGGATCTCGAAAACGCGAAAATCAAGGTGGCAAGGCCAATGAGAATGGGCACAGACTGCGTAAAGGTCTTCTCGGGCGTTACCAGCAACAGCAAAGCCCCCAAACCTCCGCCCACAATGGCAATCACAAGACTGAACCAGAACACCGGAGTGGCACGTGGCAGGCTTTTCAGATCTGTCAGAAACCCCGCGGCATTACCGGACGTCACCGCCATGGCATTTGAAGCATTGGCCACAATCGGCGGCAACCCCGCAAACAGCAGCGCTGGAAACGTGAACAAGGAAGCCCCACCCGCCATGGTATTGGCAATGCCACCGAGGAAACCTGCGGTAAGGAGAAGGATAATGGTGGGGAGAGACATGTGAAGGCGTATAGCGTTGAAGGTAAAGCGAGACCATATCTCGCTTCGAGGCCGTTTTTGTGCTAGGCGAAAGCAATGAACATCCAATTGCGCCCGCCAGGACTATCCTACGTCACCCAAGCCGCAGAAGGTCTGGAACGCCGCCGCTGGACCGTGGCAGAAATCGAGGCCATGGTTGTCGCTGGAATCATTGACGAAGACGAACGGTTTGAACTCATTGATGGAGAAGTTGTGCCAATGTCGCCAAAGGGTATTCGGCATGAGGTAGTCAAAGTTTCACTGCTCGAATATTGGATGAAACATAAATCTGATACTTTCAGAATTGCACAAGAAACGACATTCCGGATCAGTACCTCCAGCTTCCTTGAACCTGATTTTGTGTTCTTCGCAAGCACAACCAAACTGGCCGATTTGAAACCCTCAAACGCATTACTCGCCGTCGAAGTCGCCGACACCAGTCTGCGCTACGACACAGGCCGCAAAGCCGTGATATACGCAGCAAATGGCGTGCAGGAGCTCTGGACCATCAACGCTGAAACCCTGCAAACCCATATCTTCACCAAGCCATCTGTCGAGGGCTATCTCGAACTACGGCTGATCGAACCAAACGACGTAATCATTCCCGACTTTGCACCAGAACTAGCTGTGAAGCTGGCGGATTTGCCTCTGCTTTAGCCAACCTTGCCCCTCCCAATCTCGCCCTTGAAGTATTTCTCCGGGATGGCGAGATCAACGCGGGGTCCGGACAGCGGCGACGACAATTCAGCGTCCTCCGCCGTGCACGGCAACGACAAGGCTGGACCAGAACGCAAATGTCGTGCGTGGCAGACCTTTCAATTCCGTCAAAACCTGGCGGCATTGCCCGACGTCACCGCCACGGCATTCGAAGCATTGACCACAA
Organism: Hyphomicrobiales bacterium; assembly: GCA_031376985.1. Lineage (GTDB taxonomy): Bacteria > Pseudomonadota > Alphaproteobacteria > Rhizobiales > Aestuariivirgaceae > Aestuariivirga. The sequence goes on along the minus strand of JANMEM010000513.1, from coordinate 10,986 downwards.
TCGGCGGCAACCCCGCAAACAACTGCGCCGGAAAGGTAAACAAGGAAGCTCCGCACGCCATGGTATTGGCAATGCCACCAAGGAAACCTGCAACGAGAAGGCGGACAATGGCGGAGAGGGGCATGGGGCGGGATATAGCGTTGAAGGGTAACCGAAGAAAACGCAATTTTATCGCATTTTTTTGTTATAAAACCCGGCATTGACCACAAAGCAGGAAGCGGCCGCACGTTGAATCGAGACGGTAGCGCCACGTCAACAATGAAGATGCTGTTTCACATGAGCCCCATTTTTCAGCACGCTAGTGGAGTCGTAGTACTTCACCATCGGCTGTAACTTCCACCGCTGCAATACGTCCATTGAGCGTGAAAACAACTCCGGAAGGAGCAAATAACAATTCAGTTTTGCCGTTAAAGTGAGCTGCCACCATCCGCTCAATCAGTCGTGTACCAAAACCCTTCTTCTTAGGCACATCAACAGCGGGTCCACCCGTTTCTGTCCAGCGCAAGTCGAATTCCTGCTCAGGCGACAAAGTCCAATCAATATTGACATAGCCGCTTTTGGAGCTAAGCGCGCCATACTTCGTCGCGTTCGTAGCCAGTTCGTGCAGTGCGAGAGATAGGCCGAGGGCTTGTTTTTGTGAAAGTGTGACTGGCGGACCTGAGAAGCGGAAACGATCGTTACCATCGTGGTGAGGTGCCAGTACGACGACAATCAATTTCTCAATATTTGAAATGGCAGAATTGGTCTTGATCAGAATATCCTGAGAAAGCCCAAGCGCGGAAATGCGACCCGCAATTGCAACTCGTGCATCGTCCATGGATTTTGCATGTTGAAAGGTTTGTGAGGCAATGGCCTGAACCAATGTGAGGGAATTCTTCAATCGGTGCGACATTTCCCTCATAAGATCGGCCCGCAGTATTTCAGATTGTTTCAGTTCAGAGATGTCACGCGAAACAACAAGAATGCGTTCTGTCGTATTGTCGGCACCCATGATAGGTGTCACTTGCACATCCCAATAATGCTCGCTGCCGCGCATTGTGTCGGCAAACCCCTCAAATCTGCCCGCAATGCCATTCCTCGCATTGACGATCGCTGATGTGGCAGCAATGTTGCCACTGTCCGTCCAGAAGTCCGGCCATGCGCAGCCCTTGATTGTTTCCAAGTCATCCACTTCCATGACGCGCCTGCCGCCTTCGGTCATATAAACAAGTGAACCATCCAGATCGAGTACCTTGATGCAGTCACGAGAAGATTCAAGGATGCCGCTCAGGAAATTTTCGCTCTCTGCGAGTTTCCGCAAGGCATTTTCGAGATCGGTAACATCATGGCCTTCAACAAGAATGCCGTTTATCTGCCCTGTGGGATCAGTAATCGGCTGGAAAACAAATTCGATATGACACTCTCTGGTTCGCCCGCCCGGTTCTGATTGAACTGCATAGAGAGATGATTTTAAATGATAGGGCTTGCCGCTGCGATAGACGCTATCGAGCAAATCAAGTTGATCCTGCGTAACAATATCTGCCAACCCATACTTGGCAATAGAACCCAACACCTCGCGATGACCGATGAGTGTCTTGTAATTGAAATTGACGAATTCAATCCGGTGTTCGGGTTCACGCAATATCGCGAGGAACGACGGTGACCGCTGAAACATTTCAATCAAAAGGTCAAAATTTGTCCTTTGGTTGCGGGTCATGCGCACCGTTTGCGTCATATCCGTGCAGATATTCATGAAACCTGCCACAGATGCATCGGCATTGAACAATGGGCTATATGCAAAAGTCCAGAATGTTTCCTCGCTCAACCCACCGCGGTTTAACGTCAGCGGCAGGTTTTCAATCCACGTGCTTTTTCCAGACAGCGCCTCTTCCACAATAGGACGAATGTCACTTTCAATTTCGGCCCAGAATTCCCAAAGGGGGGCACCAATACCACTCGTAGCTCGTTCACCCAATATAGTTGAATAAGCCTCATTGAAAAATTGCACCAGTTCCGGTCCCCAGTAAAAGCTCATGGGCTGCCTGGAGCTCAAAACTGTTTTAAGTGTAATTTGAAGAGCGACAGGCCAACTCGAGATCGCGCCTAGTGAACTGTTCTGCCAATCATGCCGCAGAATTTGCAGCCCGATTGGACCCCCATTGGCCAGGAAGTCAACAATTGGCACGAAACTGCCATTGTGAGATTGATCATTCAACGCCTAGCGCACCCATTTTAGTCAAGCCGTCGTTTTCGGGTCTAGCCCATGCGGTTGCCCCTGTCCAAGTAAATGCACCTGGTGATGACATACTTGCTGCACGAGCCGCGTGCGCATTGAACGTCAAACAGCTTTGGATTTTCCACATTCATCCTCGCAATCCACGCAACATTCTCTCTCCCCCTTGACCTTTCCATTCTCCCCACATACAAAGCTGCCATGAACAAGAATATCGTACTCGTGGGATCGCGTAGCGCCGGGCAGGGTTAACCCTGCCGGATACACGGTGTTGCGCGGTAAACAGCAGGCTCCCAACGGGGGCCTTTTTTATTGGAAAAATTCAGCTATTGAGAACATGGAAATTGTCGAGGATATTATGGCCCAGGAATTGATGTCAGGTGCGGAAATTGTGTTGAAGGCGTTGGCCGACCAGGGTGTTGCCCATGTGTTTGGCTATCCCGGCGGTGCCGTGCTGCCAATTTATGACGAGTTTTTCCAGCAGGAAAAAGTGAAGCACATTCTGGTGCGGCACGAGCAGGGTGCCACCCACATGGCCGAAGGCTATGCACGGTCGACTGGTAAAGTTGGCGTGGCTCTGGCTACTTCGGGGCCGGGTGCCACAAATTGCGTGACGGGTTTGACCGACGCACTGATGGACTCCATCCCCATGGTGGTGTTGACGGGGCAGGTGCCCACGCATTTGATCGGCATGGATGCGTTTCAGGAATGCGACACGGTTGGCATCACGCGGCCCTGTACCAAGCACAATTGGCTGGTGAAGGACGTGAATGATCTGGCCCGCATTATCCATGAAGCCTTCTCTGTGGCCCGCACGGGCAGGCCCGGTCCGGTGGTTGTCGATATTCCGAAGGACGTGCAATTTGCCAAGGGCAAATATGTAGGTCCGCAGGGCGTTATGGTGAAATCTTATCAGCCAAAAGTAAAGCCGGATTTGTCATCGATCCGCGCTGCGATTGACTTGATCGCCACGGCCAAACGCCCGCTGTTGTATACGGGTGGCGGCGTTATCAACTCGGGCCCAACGGCGTCCAAGTTGCTGCGTGAATTTGTGGCGATGACAGGTATTCCCATTACCTCAACCTTGATGGGTCTCGGTGCTTATCTGGCGTCCGGAAAGGAATGGCTGGGCATGTTGGGCATGCACGGCACCTACGAAGCCAACATGGCCATGCATGATTGTGATGTGATGATCAACATCGGTGCGCGTTTTGATGATCGCATCACCGGGCGTCTTGATGCGTTCTCGCCGGAGTCGAAAAAGATCCATATCGATATTGACCCGTCCTCGATCAATAAGACGGTGAAAGTTGATATTCCGGTCATCGGCGATGTGGCACATGCCTTGGAGCAGATGATCTCGCTGTGGAAATCGCGCTCCATTGAACTCGACAAGAAGGCTTTGGCCGCATGGAAAAAGCAGCTTGCGGAATGGAAATCCATTGACTGCCTCAAATACCGTCCAAACAAGGATGTGATCATGCCGCAATATGCGGTGCAGCGTTTGTATGAACTGACGAAGGACAAGGACACTTACATCTCCACCGAAGTGGGTCAGCACCAGATGTGGGCGGCGCAGTTTTACAGGTTTGAGGAACCGAACCGCTGGATGACATCCGGTGGCCTTGGCACCATGGGATATGGACTGCCCGCCATCATGGGTGTGCAGGCGGCACATCCGAAGTCTTTGTGTATTTGCATTGCAGGTGATGCCTCGGTTCTCATGAACATGCAGGAAATGTCCACGGCCTTGCAGCATCGCTTGCCGGTGAAAATCTTCATCATGAACAACCAGTACATGGGCATGGTGCGGCAATGGCAGCAGTTGCTGCACGGCAACCGCCTGTCCGAAAGCTATATGGACTCGCTGCCGGACTTTGTGAAGCTGGCAGAAGCCTATGGCGGTACGGGCATGCGTTGCGACAAGCCATCGGAACTTGACGGCGCAATCCAGAAAATGATCGACACGCCAGGTTTTGTGATTTTCGATTGTCGCGTGGCGCAAATGGCCAACTGCTTCCCGATGATACCCTCGGGCAAGGCGCATAATGAAATGCTGCTGGGTGCCGATGTTTCAGACGAGGAGGTGGGCACCGCCATCGACGCCAAGGGCAAGGAACTGGTGTAAGGACATGACAATGACAAAACATCAAAGCCCAACCGGCTCCGCCTATTTTCTTGATCCATCAAAACCGGTTGTTGAGACCCACGTCCTGGGTGTCGTCGCTGAAAACCAACCGGGCGTGTTGGCGCGCATCATCGGTCTCTTCGCCGGGCGTGGTTATAACATTGACTCGCTCACGGTATCCGAAACTGAACACGAAAAGCACATCTCGCGTTTCACCATTGTCACAACAGGCACCGATAAAGTCATCGCCCAGATCAAAACCCAGCTTGACCGCATGGTGCTGGTGCACTCGGTGGCCGACCTTACGGTGCAAGGCAACTATCTTGCCCGTGAACTTGCCATGGTGAAGGTGGCGGGCAAGGGCGACAAACGGGTGGAAGCCTTGCGACTGGCCGATGCCTTCCGGGCGCGGGTGGTGGATGCTTCGACTGATAGCTTTGTGTTCGAACTGACAGGCAAGCCCGACAAGGTTGACCAGTTCATTTCGCTGATGGTGCCGCTGGGGTTGGTGGAGGTTGCGCGGACGGGTGTGGCAGCAATTGCACGTGGGCCGGATGCAATGAAAAGGTGACGCCTATTGGCGTCACCAATTTCATTCAAGCCGCTTGTTTGTTTCCATTGGTTGCAAACATGTAAAGCATCACAGCTGCGCCAATGATGGTGATAATCGAACCGATGGGGAGCAATGGTGTTTGTGTACCACCATCCACCAACACCTTGCCGACCACCAGTAGCAAGACACCGACTTCATAAATTGCGAATTGCCAAAACGCGACTTTGCTCTTTCCCAATGCGGGGTAAGCCCAATGCAAAAGGCCAAAGAGCACCGACGTGACAAAGCCCAGGAGATTGGCATGGGCATGGGAGTTGGCGTAGTTCAAGTGGTCGGAAGCGCCGAGCCACGTGCCGAAAATCATGCCGACAATGACCCAACTCAACCCGACAAGAATGTAATTTCGATCCAAACGTTGCATGATTCCCTCCACGCGAACGCCCCCGGACAAGCAATGGATAATCCGGATGCGAATTAAATAATAGCAATTGCAGGTGGAACAAACGCGCCGACCAGCTGGCCACTCAAGATTGGACTGGTAAAAATTGTTCAATCCGGCACGTCTATGTAATCCGCTTTAAGCCTAATGTCGAAAGCAGGAGTTTCAAATGACCTGTCAATTATCCGTCAACGTCAACGCCATCGCTTACCTTCGCAACCGCCGGGATTTGCCTTGGCCTTCGGTTGAAGGGTTGAGCCGGGTAGCGCTGGATGCGGGGGCCCATGGCATTACGGTGCATCCACGTCCGGACGAACGGCATATTCGCCGGTCGGACGTGACGGTGTTGCGGAAAATGTTGCGGGCGGATTATCCCGCTGCGGAATTCAATATTGAAGGCTATCCGGACGAGCGTTTTCTCAAATTGTGCGAAGCTGAAAAGCCGGATCAGGTGACTCTGGTTCCTGATGATCCGGCCCAACCCACCTCTGACCATGGCTGGGATTTTGGCAAGGATGGCGATATGCTGAAGGCGACTATCGCGCGGCTTCATCAGGGCGGCATGCGTGTATCACTGTTTGTGGACCCCGATCCGATGGCTCCGCCATTGGCACGCGCTGTGGGTGCTGACCGCGTGGAAATCTATACCGGGCCTTACGGCGATGCGTTGGAAGCAAGTGCGATGACTCGTGAATTTGCGAAAGTCGTGGCGTGTGGCAAGGCGGCGGAAGCTGCTGGGCTTGGTTTGAATGCCGGACATGATCTCACCCGTGAAAACCTGCCGCGGCTTGTGGCAGCTTTGCCGAACCTGCTTGAAGTATCCATTGGTCATGCCATCACGGCGGATGCACTCGAATTGGGAATGGCGGAGACTGTGCGGTTGTTTTGCCGCGCAATTGCCCCGGCATAAAGCAACCCCCAACAATTACACCGTGTACAGATAATCCTTGCACGGATGATTGGTTGGCGTAGTTCTGGTAGTGCAGGTGATTCGTAAGTTTGCCGTTGGGTATTGAACACCCGGACAATCGCAAAGAAGGAACTCCACCATGAAAACACCACGCACACCAATCGTAACGCCAGAGAATGATCTGGAACAGCAGAAGCAGGCCATTGCCTATCAACTGTGGGAAGACGAGGGCCGCCCTGACGGCAAGGCCGAAGCGCACTGGGAACAAGCCTGTCTTGTTGTCATGTCCTTGGTCGATGACGAAACCGCCCCGTCGCCCGTCTGGCTGAAACGCAATGAAGAACCAGCCGTTGAACAGCCAACTGTGGTTGAGAACCTGAACAAGCGTCACCCCGCCCGCCACGCCGCCTGACCACATCTGCATCCGCTGTGCGACCGAGTTGATCACCTGCGTCGCGCAGCTTATGGATGAACCGCAAGAGCAGCGGGCGGATCGGGTTTGAGTCTTGGCGACTAAAAGTTTGAACATTGCCATTGCAGGAGCGGGCCCCGGAGGCTTGGCTGCTGCCTTGGCGTTACACCGCCAAGGCCACAAGGTTGTGGTCTATGAGCAATTTGACAGTCCAAAGCCCATAGGCTCCGGTCTGATTTTGCAACCAACTGGGCTTGGTGTTCTGGACTGGCTTGGGCTTGGCGAGCGCATGCGCAGGTTGGGAGCCCGGATTGACCGCTTGGCTGGCGCTGCCTCCACGTCAGGCAAAATTGTTCTGGACGTGCACTATGACGCGCTTGGACCGGAGCGAGGCTATGCGGTTCACCGTGCGGGGCTGTTTCACGTCTTGTTTGAAGCTGTGCAAGCCGCAAACATATCGCTTGAAACAGCAAGTCAGATCAAGGGTTTTGAAGATGGTGTTCTGCTTTTGGAGGATGGCAGAATGACCCCACGCTTTGATTTTGTGCTCGATGCCTTGGGTGCAAGGTCCCCGCTCAAGGCACTGTCGCTGCAAGGCGCTCGGGAAAAGCAACTCCAGTATGGCGCCATCTGGGCGTCATTGCCGTGGCCAGGTGCTCCGTTTGATCCCCATGCACTGGCACAACGTTACGACAAGGCATCAGTCATGGTCGGCGTTTTGCCGATTGGCCGCATTCACGAAACCGGAACTGAACAGGCTGCATTTTTCTGGAGCCTGAAAGTCAAGGATTACGCCGCATGGAAAATCCGTGGTCTGGATAGCTGGAAGGAAGACGTGATGCGCCATTGGCCAGAGACCGCACCGTTGCTCCAAAATATCAAGTCAGCGGATGATCTGGTTCTGGCGCGCTATCAACACCACACCTTGCGAACGCCCTATGCCAATCGCCTGATCTGTATCGGTGACAGTGCCCATTCCACCAGCCCGCAACTGGGGCAGGGCGCGAATATGGCACTGCTGGACGTCATGGCTTTTTGTTCCGCATTGGCCCGACACTCAGACGTGTCGCTTGCCGCTGAAGACTACACTTTCCAGCGCAAGAAACATGTTTTGATCTATCAGGCCTTGTCAAAAATTTTTACGCCGTTTTATCAATCTGACTCGGACATATTGCCGTGGTTGCGCGATACACTTGTTGCAACATTCAGCAGGTTGCCAGCAGTGCAAAAACTGCTTGCGTCCGTCGTTTCTGGCACACTCGTTTCGCCCATAGGCCCGTCGCGGAAAAAATACAGAATCATGAGTTCCGGGGCAGAATGATTATCGTTGGCGCTACGGGAGTTTTTGGCCGCCGCCTCGTCGCGCAGCTTGTGGCCTCCAATGTAGAGCACCTGGTGTTGGCGGGGCGCAATGCAGCCTCGCTGATGGCGCTGAAAAACGAAATTTCGCCTCAGGCTGGAATTTTGGTGTTGGATCGTCTGAAGCCGGATCTTGAAAACTTGAAATCTCATGCGGGGGACTTGTTGGCTGATGCCGCCGGACCGTTTCAAAACAGCGGTTTGCAACTCATTGAAGCCTGTATTTCTGCGGGCGTAAATTACATCGATCTCGCCGATGCACGGGATTTTGTGGCGCGGGTGCCGTCGCTGGATTCGTCGGCGAAAGCTGCGGGTATCTTTGTCATAAGCGGTGCCAGTTCGACGCCTGCCTTGTCGCATGCTGTATTGGATCAGCTGACAAAAGACTGGCGCAACATTCACAGCATATTTGTGGGTATTACGCCGGGTAACCGCGCACCGCGTGGAGAATCGGTGGTGCGGGCCATTTTGTCTTTTGCGGGTGCGCCTGTTCGGGTATTCAAAGACGCTGGCTGGCGGACTGTTTCGGGCTGGGGCGAGCAGGAATACAGAACAATTCCAGGCATAGGCCGGCGTGGTTTCGTGCATTGCGAAACGCCTGATCAGGATCTGTTGGTTCAGCGCTATCAACCGAAAGCTTCAGCTCTATTCAAGGCGGGCCTCGAATTGGGTGTGATGCATCACGGTTTGCGGCTGTTGTCTTGGTTACGCTCAGTTGGTGTTTTGCGAGGCCTGACAAGATTGACGCCGCTGCTGCTTTTCGGTGCCAACCTGCTGAAACCCTTCGGCACTGACAAGGGCGGCATGCTGATCGAAGCCAAGGGCCGTGACGCGAAGGGCAAGCCCGTTGTTGCGCGGTGGAGTTTGTTGGCCAAGCAGGGCGTCGGTCCCAATGTGCCGGGGTTGCCAGCACTGGCACTGGCCTTACGCCGCGAGACTTTGGCCAGGGGTGCTAGAGCTGCAGCGGGAGAACTGACGCTTGCCGAACTTGAACCGCATTTTGCACGGCTTGGAATTGTCACAGTAACCGAAACGTCACACCTGACGGGATCAGATGTTTTTGAACGGGCCCTCGGTGACGTCGCTTGGAAGGCATTGCCGGTCATCACGCGCAGCATTCATCAATCCCAGCCTGGAGTTGTGCTCAACGGTGAAGCCAGCATCATGGGTGCCGAAACTGCATTGGGTCGTTTGATCGCCAAGCTGTTTGGATTTCCGCCAGCAGGTGAACAAGTCCCCGTCACCGTGACCATCGAAAGCGATGGATCGCGGGAGCAGTGGCGTCGGCAGTTTGGTAACAAAAACATGGCCAGTGCGATGACTGTGGCGGAAGGATATTCGCAATCCGTCGAAGAACGCTTTGGCCCTTTCGCGTTTCGGCTGAAGCTGGAAACTGGACATTATGGTTTGAACATGGCCATGGCTGGCATACGCCTTGGACCCATTCCCCTGCCGCGTTTTATGATGCCTGACATCAGCGCCACCGAACGCGTCGACGAACAAGGCCGTCACCAATTCAACGTCCGCATCGCCAAATGGCCGCTGGGGCTTTTGGTGCATTATCGGGGTTGGCTAAAGCCGCAATGAGCAGCGTCACGCCAAAGCCTCCAGCTTTCGCTGCAAGAACAAAGCTTCTGCCGGGCTGGGGGCGCATGAAATTGCCGTCTGATAAGCGGTGATGGCATCGGTCGTGTTACCCGTTTTGACCAAAAGGGCGGCCCGTGCTGCGTGCCATGGTTGATAGTCGGACAATTGTTCAGCCAAGCCTTCGACAACCCGCAAAGCCTTGACCGCTTCACCAGCTTCCGCCGCAGCAACAGCAGCATTGAGCGTGACCACGGGTGTTGGCTCATGGCGCAGCAGCGATTGATAGAGCAAGGCGATTTGTGGCCAGTCTGGTGCAGGTTGGGCCATCTGGCAATCGGCAATGGCGGCCTTGATCTGAAACGGGCCTGGTTTGCGCCGCTCAATGGCCCGGTTTAGGATGGCACGGCCTTCTTCGATCTTGATACAATCCCATAGCTGCCGATCCTGTGAGGCAGGCGGAAGACTCGCGCCGTCTGTGCCAATCCGAGCAGCCCGACGTGCGGCTGTCAGCAACATCATCGCAAGGGCACCTTCGATTTCGGCATCCTCTGGGTGCAGGCGGTCGATCAAGCGAATGAGATATTCTGCTTCCTGACACAGGTCGCGTTCTTCATCTGGACCAGCCACATAACCCGTGGTGAAAATCAGATAGATCGTTGTCAGCACAGCGTCCAACCGCGCGGGCCAGTGTTCGGCTTCCGGTACCTCGAAGCGAATGCCTGCGGCAACAATTTTGGTTTTTGCCCGGCTGAGTCGCTGGCCCATTGTGGGCTCCTGGTCCAGAAACAGTCGCGCAATGTCTCTCGTGGACAATCCGCACACCGTGCGCAGCGTCAGTGCTACACGCGATTTCATTTCGAGGGCAGGGTGGCAGCAGGCGAAGATCAGACGCAAGCGTTCGTCGGGGATTTCATCTGCGTCTTCTTCCTTCAGCGCGATGATGTAGGACATGTCTTTGGCTTTCTGGTTTTCCCTTTTGCCACCGCGCAGGCGGTCCAGCGCCTTTCGCCGCGCCACTGTCAGCAACCAGGCGCGGGGCGATTGCGGAACGCCGGTTCGGCCCCAATGCGACAGTGCCGAGATTGCGGCTTCCTGCAAGGCCTCTTCCGCCAGCGACAGGTTGCGCAACCCCGCAACCAGTGCCGCAAGCAGCCGCCCCCGGTCTGACCGCATGACCTGGTCGAGGACCTTCGCAACGGCGATGGCTTTGGGGGCGGCTTGGTTCACATCTTAGCCTGCCGCATTATGCCCACGAGCGGCCGCACTTCGACTGTGCCGAAATGGGCCGTCGGCACCATGGCGGCGTATTTCAGTGCTGCATCAAGGTCGGGCACGTCGATGACATAAAAGCCGCCCAAGTGTTCCCGCGTTTCTGCAAAAGGCCCA
>JANMEM010000499.1:0-2269 GCA_031376985.1 Hyphomicrobiales bacterium | reverse complement strand
TCATCATAGAACACCGCGCTGATATTGGGGTTGACAGCGAGATCCTTGCATTTTTGAGAGCGGACATCAGTATGAAAGCGCAACGTGTTGGTTTCGGAATCCACCGCCCGCAATATGACAATGCGAATACGCGGCAACCCTGTTGTTCCGATCGTGGCTACCGCTGCATGGTGAAATCCGTGGCGGCGGCTCGACACACCCTGTTGCAGAAGCTGCCAGGAATTTGCCAATACATCATTCAGGTTTGCCAATTCAGTCGTCATCACCATTCCAGTAAAATCACCCGTCGGACACATTGACGGATCAGAAGCTCTATGGTCTTTTCGGTCAGCTTCACCACGACTTCAAGGCCAATATGTCTCAACCCTCTCATGACCTGAAGGCCACCGCGCAACTTCCCAAAATTGCCTGGGCCAAGGGCAGTTATCTTTATGACGTTGACGGCAAGCAATACATCGACGGTTCCGGCGGTCCTGCCGTCTACTGCATCGGCCATGGCAATGAAGAGGTGAATGAAGCCATCACGAAGCAGCTCGAACGCATCGCCCACGGTTATCGATACAACTTCACATCTGATGCCTTGGAAGAATTGACCACGATTATTGCCGAGCGCTGCGGTGGAAGTCTAAAGCAAATGGTGTTCGTAACAGGCGGTTCGGAAGCAGTGGAAAGCTGCCTGAAGCTTGCCTTGCAATATCAATATGTCATCGGCCAAAAATCCCGCCGCAAATTCATTGCCCGCGAACGCTCCTGGCACGGCAACACCTTAGGCGCACTCGGCGTGTCAGGCTTCCTTGACCGTCGCATTGCGTTTCAGGGCGCCTTCATTGATGCCGTGCGCATATCCCCCGCCAACGCCTATCGACCAGAACCAGGCGCACTGGATGCACAACAACTGGAACACGCCATTTTGCGTGAAGGCGCAGAAAAAATCGCCGCCTTCATTTTCGAGCCCGTAGTCGGCGCTGCCGGTGGCTGCGTTCCCGCACCTGAAGGCTACGCCAAACGCGTGCGCAACATTTGTGACCGCCATGGCGTGCTGATGATTTCAGACGAGGTCATGTGTGGCGCAGGCCGCACGGGAACGTGGCGGGCACTGGAACGTGATGGTGTTGAGCCCGACATCATGTCGGTGGCCAAAGGCTTGGCAGCCGGATATTTGCCACTGGGTGCCGCTGTTTACTCAACCAGGATTGCGGACGCGATTGGTATTGCACAAACCGGTCATACATTTACCGGACACACCGCCTGTTGTGCTGCGGGTGTTGCGGTGCAGAAAATTGTGTCGCGCGAAAAACTGGTGGAACGCGTCGCTTCGCAAGAGGCCAAGTTCAAAACCATAATCGCGGATGCGCTTTCAGGCATTGACGCAGTAGACGACATTCGAGGCCGCGGCTATTTCATGGCGACTGAACTGGTAAAAAACAGGGAAAGCAAAAAACCATTTGCAGCCGACTTGAAGCTGGCGCTTCATATCAGGGCGCAAGCACTGGAGAACGGATTGATCTGTTATCCCGTGGGCGGCAATGTGGACGGTATCAATGGCGATGTCGTCATCCTCGCACCGCCCTACAACGCGAGTGATGCCGAACTTGCCGAGATTGTCGACAAAATGGCTTTAAGCATCAAACAGGTGCTGAAGCGCTCCAAACTGATGTAGCAAAACGACTTGAATTTCGCCGCAAATCAAGGCAATCAATGGTTAACAGTCGTTAACACTTGCAAGAGGCCCGATGCAAAAAACGCTGCCCTTCGTAAACCGTTCAGTTGCCATTGTACTGGCGGCTTTGGTTTTGGCTGGTTGTTCCAGCGGCGGCCGTTCACTGCTGGCACTTGAGGATGAAAAGGCAGAACTTCGCGCGGCTTTTGCACGAAAAATTGGCGCATCCCCACAAGAAGTTGATCAGGCCCTTATTTCCACACCTGAGCAGGAGGTTCAGACCGCCGATGCTGTGACCCAAGGCCTGGTGACGCGTGTTGGCACCTCAACCAACATTGCCATGGCGCGGCATTTGCAGGGCATGGTTGACCATTTGGCTGCTTCAGTAAACGCCGAAAACGCAAATTTCAAAGTCGTGCTTCTGAAAAGCCGTCAGGCCAATGCCTTCACGCCGGGGGCCGGAACAATTCTTGTCAACGAAGGGCTTCTGCAATTTGCTGACAACGAGGCGCAAGTTGCCGCCGTCATGTCCCACGAAATGGCCCATGTGCTCATGCGCCACCCACAGCGGCAAAAGCAAATCCGCTTGGCCAGCAAGGCTGGCAGTCA
>JANMEM010000491.1:0-4839 GCA_031376985.1 Hyphomicrobiales bacterium | reverse complement strand
TGGCAGCACCCGGATATGAGATGTATTATTTCACAATTCTCGGTGGCCTGAGCCAACGGTCCCTCGTGCAGTTCTTCCAGCCGACGCATGCCTATCAGGTTGAAACCATTCCGGGCATAAAAGACATGATTGCCAAATTCAAATGACGGTTGCTACTCTCAATGACGTGCTGGGGCCTGCCATGGCCGGACATTACGCTGTGGCGGGTTTGGTTGTTCTTGGCTGGGAGGATGCCAGAGCCTATGTCGAAGCCGCTGAAGAGCTAGGCCTTCCGGTCATTCTGCAAGCTGGCCCGGGTTGCCGCAACCACACGCCTGTTCCAATCTTGGGCAAGATGTTTCGCCATCTTGCGGAGCAGGCTTCGGTGCCTGTGGTATGTCATATCGATCACGCCCGTACAGTTGAAGAATGCCGCGAGGGCATTGATCACGGCTTCAGCTCGGTGATGATTGATGGCTCAATGCTGCCGCTCGATGGAAACATAGCATTGACATTGCAGGTGGTTGAATTGGCGAGATCATACGCAGTTTCCGTTGAAGGAGAGATTGGCGTTGTAGGTTACAATGGTGGGGCAGCTTCGGCCCACACGTCACCTGCAGAAGCCGAAATGTTCGAACGACAGACCGGCATTGATGCATTGGCCATCTCGATTGGAAACCTGCATTTGCAAACTGAAAAATCCGCTGTGATAAATTTGGAAGCTCTGCATTCCATTGAAGCCGTCACCACTGTTCCGCTCGTGCTTCACGGTGGAAGTGGCATTCCGTCGGCCATGCGCCGACAGCTTGCAGCCACCAGCAAAGTCAAGAAGTTCAACATTGGTACTGAACTCCGCATGGCCTTTGGCGATGCATTGCGGGCTGCTCTTGTCGACCAGCCGGACGAATATGATCGCATCAAATTACTTGCGGCAACAATACCGAACTCACGCAAGGTTGCCGCGTCAATATTGCAAGAACTTGCATTGCGATAACACGCTGACTATTTCACTTCGGGTATCGGAACTGCGGCCATCAGGGATTTGGTGTAGTCCTGTTGCGGACTTTCAAACACGGCGCGGCGCGTTCCCATTTCAATGATGCGCCCGGCTTTCATGACAGCGACATGATGGGACATGCGTTCAATCACTGCCATGTCATGGGAAATGAAAAGATAGGCAAGCCCCATGGTCTCCTGAAGTTCAAGCATCAGGTCCAGAACTTTGCTGCGCACAGAAACATCAAGTGCGGCGACGGCCTCATCAGCCACAATCAGTTTCGGGTTCAAAGCCAGAGCACGGGCAATGCAGATGCGCTGCCGCTGACCACCCGAAAATTCATGGGGATAACGCGTCGCGCATTCAGGAGGCATGCCCACGCGCTTTAGCAAATCGGCCACGCGGTCTTGCCGTTCGCCTGCGTTGGCCAGACCATGAATGATCAGGGGCTCGGCAATAGCCGCCCCCACGGCCATGCGCGGGTCAAGCGATGCGTAAGGGTCCTGGAAGATCATCTGAACTGAACGCCGCACAGGTTGCATCTGTCGATGTGTCAGATGGGCGATGTCTTGTCCGGCAATCTTCACTTTGCCTTCGAACGCAATCAACCCAAGCACGGCCTTGCCCGTGGTGGATTTGCCGGAGCCACTTTCCCCAACCAATCCCAGAGTCTGGCCAGGCTCTATGCTGAATGAAATATCCTGAACCGTGGTCGCAACAGTTTTGCGCTTGGCAAACCAACTAACATTTTGATGATATGTGACCGACAGGTTCTTCACATCAAGCACAGGTGCAGCGGCGGCATAAGTTCGTGAATGCCCTGTGGGGCTGATGCGTGGCGGCGAGTCTTTTCCTTTTCGCGACCCAAGCCGAAGCACTGATCCGAGAAGTTCCTTTGTATAAAGTTCTTGCGGTCGATTGAAGATTTGCTTGGCCGTGCCCTGCTCCACCAACCGTCCATTCTGCATCACCAGCACGCGGTTTGCCATTTCGGCCACAACGCCCATATCGTGCGTGATGAGAATGATCGACGTGCCAAATTCTGTTTTGATTTCGCGCATCAGTTTCAGAATTTGCGCTTGCACCGTCACGTCAAGTGCAGTTGTCGGCTCGTCTGCAATCATCACCTTGGGCTGACACGACAACGCCATGGCAATCATCACCCGCTGCCGCATGCCACCAGACAATTCATGCGGATATTGCGTCAGCCGCTTTGCAGGTTCCGTCATATGCACGGCATCCAGCATGCGCCGTGCCACCGCAGTGGCACCTTCGCCTGCGCTGACCTGATGCTCTCGAATGACTTCTGTCATCTGGTCGCCAATCGTCATCACCGGATTGAGAGACGTCATCGGCTCCTGAAAAATCATGGCAATGTCGCCGCCACGCACGCGCCGCATTGCACTGTTCGACAAATCCAACAGGTTCCTGCCACCCAGCGTTATTTTGCCCGCCGCCACCTGTAACGATGCCTTTGGCAACAGCCCCATGATGGCCAGAGCAGTGACAGATTTTCCTGATCCTGACTCTCCCGCAATGCAAAGCGTTTCATCGGGCAGCAAATCAAAACTAATTTTGTCGAGCACCCGCTTCGGCCCTTCCGGCGTACGGGCATCAACACACAGATCACTAATCGAGAGGACAGGCGTGAGAGCAGACTTTGAACTCACGTAAACACAATCCTCGGAAAGTAGAAGGATACAACCCAGTTCGGCATATCCACGATTTCACTGATACGCAGATCGCCGCAGACAGAACACAGCATATAGGCTTCAACTGCGCTTACGCCATGTTCAGCGGAGATAAGATCAATCATGCGCATCACACTTTCACGCGCACCCGTCATCAGATCAGGGCCAATGCCAGTGGTCACCTCATAACCTGCGCCGTCAAGATGGCGGGTTACAGGTTCCGTTGTGGTGAAGCGCGGTGATTTGAGATTGCCGCCCTTGATAAGTTCCAATGTAGCTTCAACGTTCATCTGGCTTTCAATGGCAGTGCCGCAGACTTCGCCATCACCTTGTGCCGCATGAGTGTCGCCAATCGAGAACAAGGCGCCGTCAACTTCGATAGGCAAATAAAGTGAAACGCCAGCTGTCAAATCACGGATGTCGAGATTGCCGCCCACACGGCGCGGTGGAACCACGGAATGAAGACCGGGCTCGGCAGGTGCAACCCCAAGCGTTCCTGCAAAGGGCTTTAATGGCACCCGTGCTGTTGAACTGAATAGCGCAGGCGTCATGGCAACTGCGTCATATTTCCAATTATGAAGCGCAGGCTCCGTGAACTGGTCGGCCAGCAAACCAAAGCCTGGAATATTTGCTGTCCAGCCTGAACCGCAGGGAATAAACTTGCGCAAAGTGACTTTCAATGTGTCGCCGGGTTTTGCACCCTCCATATATACCGGACCTGAGACCGGGTTGATGCGGCCAAAATCCAAGGCCGCAAGTGTCTCCAACGTCGCGTCAGCACCTAATTGTCCCGCGGATGAGTCTGAACATTCAAAATGTATAGTCTCACCAGACTTGGCAATGACGACGGGTTGAAAATCACGGTTCCAGCCGAAATGGCGCTGGGCACTGTGGATGGTATGATTGCAGGCAACGCACATGGTGATCCTCCAGAAATGTGCTCTCCGCCAAAGCAAATTGGCGGAGAGCAGTTTTGGTGTTTGAAAATTACTTCACGAAAATCGCGTCGTAGTTAATGACGCGCGTCGGGTCGATGTAGAGGTTGCCCTCGCCACCCATGCGCAATGACTTGGCTACGACACGGCGCTCGTTCGTCACCGGAATCCATGGCGCATCAGCCATGATGTCAGTGAAGATCTTGCCCCAGGTGGCAGTGCGTTCAGCAGCCTTGGCGGGGTCCGACATGGAGTCAGCGGCGACGGCGCGTTTGTCCATTTCTGGGTTGCAATACCATGACCAGTTCCAGCCGCCTTGCACGGCGCCCGAACACCCAAGGATCGGACCATAGAAGTTGGACGCATCCGGAAAGTCGGCGATCCACGCCATGCCGCCAGACCAGATCATTGGTGCTTCACCTTCGGTGCCGCCTGCCGCAATCACGTTGGATTGGGCCAGTGAACGCAACTCAGCCTTCACACCAATGGCCGCAAGATCCTGCTGAATGGCTTGCGCCACGCGAGGCTGAGGGTCAGTGTTGGTCGAATAGAGTACCGTCTCGAAACCATCCGGCAAACCGGCCTCCGCCAGCAAGGCTTTGGCCTTCTCGACGTCATAAGCATAACCTGTGTAGGCCTTGTCATAGCCCGGCATCAATGGCGGCAGCGGTTGGTTGGCAGGCGTTGCACGACCATTCAAAAGGCGCGTGATGCGCTCCTTGTTCACAGCCATGTTGACGGCCTGACGCACTTTCACATTGTCGAAGGGCTTCACCTTGGTGTTCAGCGTCACATAACCCGTGTGCAACTGTTCGCCATCCACGATCATGCTCGGGCCTTCCGGTGAGTTCTTCACTTCAAGGAACTTCGCAGGTGGAATGCCATCTCCGGCAATATCAACTTCGCCCTTCTGCAAGCGAAGCAACGCCACCAGCGGGTCCTGACCAATTTCCACCGTGAACTTGTCAATGTGCGGCACATTGGCCATGAAGTAATCGGGGTTGCGCACGAACTCCATTTTCTGACCGATGACCCATTCCTTCAACATGAACGCGCCGGAGCCCAAGGGCTTTTTGCCAAAGTCAGCGCCTGCGGATTCCACAGCTTCCTTCGGCACGACCGACGCAAAATTGACGGCAAGCACATGCAGGAATGTTGCATCTGGACGTGAGAGTTTGAACACGACTGTATGATCATCAGGCGCTTCGATACCCGACAACATCTCCGCCTTCCCACC
>JANMEM010000443.1:0-1926 GCA_031376985.1 Hyphomicrobiales bacterium | reverse complement strand
GACACAGCTTCCGCCAGTTCAATTGTGGATGACCAGTTGATACCTGTGAGAATACCGTCGCGGTCAATGTCCGTATAGATGATCGCAGCCACACCAGCGCCCTCAAATTTTTGCGCCAGCTCTATCACGCCGAGCGATGATGCTTCGGCCCAGCCTTCCACCGCAACCTTGCCGCCCTTGGCGTCAATGCCGACTGCGACTTTTCCGGGGAAGAGTTTACAGGCTTCTATCACCAATGCGGGGTCGCGCACTGCGATGGTGCCTAAAATGACGCGGGCCAAGCCTTTGTCCAGCCAGCTTTCAATGTGATTCAAAGTGCGAATGCCGCCGCCCAATTGCACGGGGTTTTTCGTGGCTTTCAGAATCGATTCGACTGCGAAACCATTGACAGACTGGCCTTCGAAAGCGCCGTTGAGGTCAACAACGTGCAGCCACCGAAAGCCCTGATCTTCAAAAGCTTTGGCTTGGTTGGCGGGGCTATCGTTGTAAACGGTGGCCTGTGCCATGTCGCCCAATTTAAGGCGCACACATTTGCCGTCCTTCAGGTCAATGGCCGGAAACAGGATCACGGTTTCCACCGCAGGAAATTGGCGATGAGAGCAAGCCCCAACGCCTGGCTCTTTTCCGGATGAAATTGAGTGCCGACAATGTTTTCATAGCCGACGATAGCCGTTACGGGTCCGGAATAATCTGTGGTCGCAATCACATCGTCAGGCAGTGTTGTCTGAACATGATAGGAGTGGACGAAATAGGCGTGAAGCCCTGTTGGCCCGGTGTCGATGCCGCTCAACACGGCATGAGAGGAATGCACATCCAGCGTGTTCCAGCCCATGTGCGGAATTTTCAGGCTGGCATCTTTCGGAGTGATCTTAACCACATCTCCCGCCACCCAACCAAGGCCCGGTGTCGTCTCATGTTCCAGTCCGCGTGTGGCCAGCAATTGCATGCCCACGCATATGCCCAGAAACGGAAAGCCTCCGATGATGACGCGTTGCTGCAGTGCATCGCGCATGCCTTCAATGGCCAGCAAACCATTGCGACAATCCTTGAAGGCCCCGACGCCGGGCAACACGATGCGGTCAGCTTTTTCCACGTCCTGCAATTTGGACGAAACGATAATGTCGCCCTTGATCTTGTTGTCAGTGGCAGCGCGCTCAAAGGCCTTGTGGGCCGAATGCAAATTGCCTGAGCCATAGTCGATGATGACAGTTTTCATATCAGCCGCTCAATGAGCCTTTAGTGGAGGGAATGCGATCCTTCTGGCGTGGATCAATTTCGATGGCGTCACGCAAAGCGCGGGCCAAAGCCTTGTAGCTGGCTTCAGCAATGTGATGAGCATTTTCGCCGTAAGCATTTTCCAGATGCAGTGTGATGCCCGCATTCATGGCGAAGGCCTGGAACCATTCGCGCACCAGCTCAGTGTCGAAGGTGCCAATTTTGTCACGCGGGAACACGGCCTTGAACACAAGGAAGGCGCGGCCCGAAACGTCGATGGCGCAACGGGACAAGGTTTCATCCATGGCCAAATCGCAAGAGCCATAGCGGTGGATGCCCTTGCGGTCGCCCAGGGCCTTGGCAATGGCTTGCCCCAAGGCGATGCCGGAATCTTCCACCGTGTGGTGATCGTCAATGTGCAAGTCACCATCAGCTTTCAACGTGATGTCGATCAGCGAATGCCGCGACAATTGCTCCATCATGTGATCGAAGAAACCAACTCCGGTCTTCACATCAAAGCGACCTTCGCCGTCGAGATTGACGGTGCAGGTCACTCGTGTCTCCGTGGTTTTGCGTTCGACTGTAGCTGTGCGCATGGGGCGGACCTTTCTGGTGCGCCGCAATAGCAGACTTGGAACCGCCTGACTATATCTTATAAGATCAATGCTTTACGTTAAGGCGTTTGCAATTGCGTCCAAGCCCCTTACATAT
>JANMEM010000412.1:0-4905 GCA_031376985.1 Hyphomicrobiales bacterium | reverse complement strand
TGGGTTAACGTACACCTCATCTCTAGAATCGTACCGATTCAAAGCCATTTCACTATTCTCCTAAATTGATTTGTTCTACAAGGGCGATCGCATCAATGGAGGGGTTAGACTTCCGCAGCAACGTCAGCGTTAGTAACGTCGAGGTCAAATGTGAGCGTATAGGCTTGGCGAACTTTCGATGCATCCACACCCGTAGGAGTAGCGCGGGTGATGGTCAATCGGGTTGGTCTAGCGTTTGCATCCAGCGCGGCAAAAGCTGTGAACGCAGTGCGACACAGTTCAAAAAGCACCTTTCTACCGTCACCTGTTGCTGTATCAGCTTCTACGGCTGTGAGGTTGGTTAAAGTTGCCAGTGGAATAAACACCCCTTGAGATGGGGCTGGTTCTGCGGCGGCCAATAAATCGTAACCAGGTAACAACTGTACTGGAGTAGTAGCAGGCATAGGAATAAACCTTGTAAATTTCCTCAACCATAGAAGGGAATTTATGAGGCTTCAAGATCGTGGAATTACTGAAGAAATTGCGGCTGAACCCTTAGGGTTTGTTCTTAGTACTGGAAAGATACTCTTCACAAAAATTTACAATTACCTTAGCGCTTAGGGGTAGAGGCTTGTTTACCTTCATCCCACGTCAACGCATGACGGCTAAAAGTTAGCCAATACCACCCGATTCAATGAGTTCTTTTTCGAAGGCAAGTTTGGCGTATTGAAAAGCCAATTTCGGCTTCTGCACGCAAATCGCCGACAGTAGCACCATATGTTTGATGCCCAAATCACGAGCGAGCTGCAAGGCGTTGGCGTTGGCTTGATAGTCAATAGCCCAAGCATCACCAGATGCGCCGGTGCGGGACGCGAGGCAGGATACAACCGCGTCGAACGGTTCATTGCGAAAACCTGATTCTCTCAAACTTTCCAGCCGCGTCACATCAGCAAATCGAAATTCTGCTTTTGCAAACGTGTCTGCCTTGAAACACTCCGACTGGGTTTGCTCACCATCCGGCCTTGCACGAACGATACAGGTGATGTCATGACCTCGCCGCAACAGCGCTGCGAGCGCCGCCTGGCCTGCAGTTCCTGTTGCACCCAACAACATCACTCGCAACGGCTTGACCAATTGGCCACTGTGCATCTTAGCTTTTGAGGCCGCAGGGTTCGTTCGGGACATGGTGCATACTATCGCCGCAAGCAACAAATACTGTCAAGTAAACCTGACAGCCATTGCCAACCGTAGCGTGACAGAATAGTTTGAATTTCGCTTCGAGCAGAGAATAGTTTCAATGGCAATCGCAAAAACCAATAAAAACCCGCCCGCAAACTCCAGAGGTCAAAAAATTGTCTATCCATTTTCCGCCATTGCGGGGCAGCAAGAGTTAAAGACCTGCCTCATTCTCACTGCAGTTGACCCCAGCATTGGCGGGCTGTTGGCCATGGGAGATCGGGGCACCGGAAAGTCAACGACAGTGCGCGCCTTTGCTGCACTTTTGCCCCCTATAAAGGCCGTGAAGGGGTGCGCCTATCACTGTGATCCAGCTTCGCCGCAAAGCGCATGTGATGATTGCCGTGTAGCTGCAACCCTGAAGTCCGAGACTATAAATGTTCCCGTGGTGGATTTACCCTTGGGTGCCACGGAAGACCGGGTGGCCGGAGCACTGGACCTTGAGCGTGCATTGTCCCGCGGCGAAAAAGTGTTTGAACCGGGTCTGCTGGCCAAGGCCAATCGCGGTTATCTTTATATTGATGAAGTGAACCTGCTTGAAGATCATCTGGTCGACCTTCTGTTGGACGTCGCTGCGTCAGGCGAAAACCTCTTTGAGCGTGAAGGCCTGAGCGTGCGCCACCCCGCGCGTTTTGTTTTGATCGGCAGCGGCAACCCTGAGGAAGGCGAATTGCGCCCTCAGTTGTTGGATCGCTTTGGACTTTCAGTAGAGGTCAAGACACCGCAGGATGTGGCCAGCTGGGTGGACATTGTAAAACGCCGTGATGCTTATGAACGCGACCCGGAAGCATTCTATGGCGAATGGTCTGACGAAGAAACCAAGTTGCGTCAGCGCATTCAAGCCGGGCGCAACAAGCTCAAGGACGTGGTGGTGCCTGATGCAATTCAAGAGAGTGCGGCGGGGCTGTGCCTCGCTTTGAAAACTGACGGGTTGCGTGGTCAACTGACCTTGATCCGCGCTGCACGTGCTCTGGCCGCATTCGAAAAACAGAAGACGGTGGACATGAAGCATATCAAACGTATGGCGCTGCCCTCATTGCGGCATCGTCTGCGGCGCAACCCTTTGGAGGAAACTGGTTCTGCGGTTCGCATTGAGCGCGCCATTCAGGATGTGTTGGGACCATGAACGGCCAGAGCATTGCTGATGCAACCTGGGTTGCAGGGCTTTTGGCGCTTTGCGGACCAAGTCTTGGTGGGGCCTTGATTGCGCAAGATTCGGTTGATGCTTTTGTTGCGGCCTATTCCAAGGCCGCCAACACGACGGCACAATTGCGCAGCGTGCCGTCTTCACTTTCGTCGGACGCGTTGGAGGGTGCAGTTGATCTGGCTGCCACCTTGGCCTTTGGCAAACCCGTCCATGGCGCAGGACTGCTTTATACCAACCCCTACATGCTGGTGCGCCGCGTTGAACGGCTGGATGCAGCCTGCACTTCACTGATGGCGCAGGCGCTGGACCGAAATGAGCTGCTGCTGATCGCTTGCATTGATCTCCATGATGATGATGCTGCGCTGGCTCCGAAACTTGAAGCGCGGCTCACATTTTGTGTGGAGGATGATGCAGAACCCGTTTGGTCGAATGAAGATATTCTACTGGCCAGAGCCAAACTGTCCCGCAATTCCATTGAACCCCGCTACATCAAGGATTTGTGTGAAGCGGCGCTGAGCATTGGCATTGCTTCACCTCGCACGGTTTATCAGGCAGTTATCACATCGCGGGCCATTGCGGCATTGCTGGGACTTGCCACTGTAGACGAAAATTGCGTTGCCTTGGCCGGAAAACTGGTATTGGCACACCGGGCGCTGCATTTGCCTGCGGAGCAACAAGAACCTGAGCAAAATGAACCGCCACCTCCTGAGCAGCAGGACGAAGATTCTCTCCAGAACAATTCTTCACCTAAAGCTGCTGATGCTGAAGTCATTCTTGAAGCGATCAAGGCCGCACTTCCTCCCAACCTGTTGCAAATGGCCGGGGATGGTTCGGGAAAGCGCGGGGCCGGGCGCAATGTGAAAAGCAATGCGCCACGAAAAGCGGCGGGCCAGCGTGGACGGCGTATTGGCAACAAGCGCGCCTCTTCTTTGGCGGGCCAACGTCTCGACATCATCGCTACTCTGCGGAACGCAGCACCTTGGCAGCCTCTGCGCCGTAAACTTGGAAGCACCGACCGTATGGTTGTGACACGCGATGATTTTCGCGTTTCACGCATCAAGCAACGCAACGAGTCAACGGCCATTTTTGCGGTGGATGCATCTGGTTCAACCGCCTTTCAACGCTTGGCCGAAGCCAAGGGTGCGGTCGAAACCATTCTTGCTGATTGCTATGTGCGGCGTGACAAGGTGGCGCTGATCGCATTTCGCAGCAAGAAGGCGGAGCTTCTGTTGCCACCCACTCGTTCGCTTGAACGTGCCAAACGCGCCTTGGCAGGTTTGCCCGGTGGAGGTGGTACACCTCTTGCCTCAGGCCTCGACGAGGCTTTTGCGCTGGCACTGCAAGTGCGGCGTGGTGGCGGTAATCCTATCGTCATTTTTTTGACAGATGGTCGTGGCAATGTCACTCGCGAGGGCGAAGGCAACAGGGCCAAGGCGCAGGAGGAAAGTCAGGCAGCGGCGCGGTTTTTTGCAGCTGAGGACATTGACGCGATGGTGATTGATGTATCGCCCGAACCGCAGAAAACTGCACGCCTGCTGGCCACCGCGATGAACGCCAGATACTTCCCCATGCCACGCGCAAATGCGACTGATATTGCACGACCCATCAGTTCGGCGCTCAAGGCGGTTTCGGCGTGAGTGAAGTTGTGATGGCTGACAAAGTCAAAGACAGATACGTGCAAGCTGATGGCTTGAATTGGCGCGTTAGGGAAATGGGGCAGGGGCCTGTGATATTGCTCGTGCATGGCACGGCGGCTTCAATTCATTCATGGCGGGACGTGATGCCGATACTGGCTGACACTCATCACGTGGTCGCAATTGATCTGCCCGGCCATGGCGGCACGAAGCATCACAACACAAAAGATTTGAGCCTTGAGCGCATGGCGCAGGGTATTGCTGTCTTGATTCGGACTATGAAAATTTCGCCGGACATCGTGGTGGGCCACTCCGCAGGTGCAGCCATTTTGGCCTCGGTCTGCGCCCACAAGAAATTGCAGCCGAAACGATATATTTCGTTCAACGGGGCGTTCTATCCTTTCGGCGGACTTGCAGGCAGTCTGTTTTCACCAATCGCAAAGCTGATTGCATTTAATCCTTTTGTGCCACGCTTGCTCTCTGGCGTGGCGTCGCGGAGCAAGGTTGAAAAGCTGTTGAAAGACACAGGCTCTGATATCAGCCCGCCGGGCATTGAGTTGTATTATGATCTGTTTCGGCAAAAGGATCATGTGGCAGCAGCGCTTGGCATGATGGCGGCATGGGATTTGCGCGGCATGGATGATAATCTCGCGCGCATTGATGCGGAATGCCTGTTTGTGAGCGGAAAGCGCGACAAGGCGGTGCCGCCGGAAACTGCTGACCGTGCGGCCGGTCGCTGCCGCAACGCAACAGTTACGCATGTCGAAGGCTACGGCCATTTGCTGCATGAAGAAAATCCCGCATATGCTGCGGATATTATCAAAGGTTCCCGCACATGATTCTGCCAGAAGACCACCCGCAACGTCGCGCCTTGAATGACGAAGTGCATGCACGACCGCCCGACAATCT
>JANMEM010000296.1:0-1932 GCA_031376985.1 Hyphomicrobiales bacterium | reverse complement strand
CATATGTGGGAACAGCGCGTAGTCCTGAAACACAGTGTTCACATTGCGTCGATAGGGCGGAATGCCTTCTGCCGTTTCTCCGAAAATTTCAATGTGTCCTGAGGTTGGCTGTTCAAAGCCGGCTACCAATCGCAAGCACGTTGTCTTGCCGGACCCGGAAGGCCCAAGCATGGCAAAGAATTCGCCTTGCGCAATATCAAGGTTCACATTGTCCACGGCACGAACGGAACCAAAGTGGCGGGCGACATTTTGAAAGGTGACGGCGGAGGTGGTCATGGTTCAACTTTCTTCACCCTCCCCACAAGGGGGAGGGCACTTCATTGTTGTTTGTTGTAAGGTTTTTACCGTCCGCCCAGCACCGCAATCATGTCGCTCACCCAGCGGTGATACGGCACGCAACCTTCGGCCTGCGATGCGCATTTCGCCACTGGCGTGCGCCAGAACGAAATCCTGTCGAAGTTCTGAATGCCATTGGTGTCACAACCAGTGTCTGTCAACAGTGCATTGCCCTTGCAGGCGGCACCAGTCACAGGAACCGAACCGAACCATGCCGCCACGTCACCTTGTACCTTGGGTGAAAGCGAATGCTCCATCCAAAGATAGGCACAATTTGGATTGGCCGCATCAACTGACAGCATAGTAGTATCGGCCCAACCCGTCGCACCTTCTTCAGGAACCGTTGAAGCAATTGGCGTTTTTTCCATAGCAGGCTTGTCAGCTTGCAACACGTTCACCTGAAACGGCCAGGAAGAAGATGCCACAACGCCTTCATTCTTGAAGTCATCGATCTGAAGATAGGCATCATGCCAATAGCGGCTAACCAGTGTTTTTTGCACACGCAACAGGTCCAATGCGGCCTTGTATTGCACTTCGGTCAATTCGTATGGATCCTTGATGCCGAGTTCTGGCTTCTTTTTCATCAGGTAAAGTGCAGCGTCAGCAATGTAGATTGGTCCATCAAACGCCTGCACCCGGCCCTTGTTGGATTTGCCGTCGGGCAGGTTCTGTTCTTCGAATACAACTGACCAACTCTTTGGAGCTTCAGGAAATACCTTCGTGTTATAGGCCAACACATTCGCACCCCATTGGTAAGGCGTGCCGTAGTGAACGCCATCAACAGTGTGCCATGGTGACATTTTCAGCCGCTCATCCACATCCTTGAAAGACGGGATAAGGTCTGTATTGACGGGCTGCACACGCTTGCCCTTGATCAGCCGCAAGCTAGCATCACCGGAGGCGGTGACAAGGTCGAAGCCACCTTCGTTCATGAGTGCCACCATTTCGTCGGATGTACCGGCGGTTTTGACGTTGACCTTGCAGCTGGTTTTCTTTTCGAAATCCGTCACCCAGTCGTAATTCTTGTCGGATGAGCCATTCTCGATATAACCGGGCCACGCAAGAATATTGACTTGGCCTTCACCGGCACCCACTTCCTTTTTCATCTCCTGCGCAAACGCCGGCGCCACTGTACTTGCCAATAGAGCTGTTGCACTCAGCAGTGCCGCGGTTGATTTTTGAATTGAAGACATTTGAAATACTCCCTGTTTGTCATGTTTTTATGCGAGTAGCCCGATTCTGGGGCTATTCCTGCCTCAACATGATTGTTGCAGAGATAAGCCGCTTTTGACCAGAAGGTAAAGAACCGGACCAGCAAAGTTTCTCGTTTGGTGCGATTGCCTTTTGGTTCGCAATACTGCTAGCCTTCAAAAAAAGAAAATAACCGGGGGTCATGTTGAGCGAAAAAGCGCAACAGCAAAGAACAGACAAGCCGAAGGCCGTTGTCGTCAACGACTTGCACAAATCATTTGGACCTCTGGAGGTTTTAAAAGGCGTGTCCTTGACCGCGCGCGAGGGCGATGTTGTGTCAATGATCGGGGCATCAGGCTCCGGAAAGAGCACATTTTTGCGCTGCATCAATTTCCTCGAAATGCC
>JANMEM010000283.1:0-9488 GCA_031376985.1 Hyphomicrobiales bacterium | reverse complement strand
GTTGTAAAACCCATATTGATTGGCACATTGCAGCCGTTTGACGCAAACTTGCGGTTTCAGCCCGTTTCCCTTGCAACGTCGAACGTGCGCCGCAATTTGCATTCACCGTCTTCCCGCATGAAAACCACATCCTACATCGACAATATTCTGGCTGCGCGGGAGGCACACGCGGCAGGCGCCGATGATGCGCTGCTGTTGAACACAGCGGGGCGGGTGTCATGCACCAGCATCGGCAATGTGTTTTTGGAACTGGGTGGAGAACTTGTGACGCCTTCCTTCAACGAAGGTATTTTGCCGGGAATCATGCGGGATGCGGTGATCAGGCTGGCAAGGCATGCCGGTATCACCGTGCGCGAGAGGCAGGTGAAAGCGACCGAGCTGGCTCAAGCAGATTTCGCATTTGTCACCAACAGCCTGCGCTTTGTGCGGCCCGTTTCGAAACATGACGGCAAGCGGTTTTCATTGCGTTCAAAACTCGTGGACAGGATCGTTCAGGGGTTGTTGAATGCAGAACAAGAACAAATCATTCTGAACTGAGGAGGATCCACCATGAAATTTTTCGTTGATACGGCAGAGATCAAGGACATCAAGGAATGCCAGCAGATGGGACTGGTGGATGGTGTGACCACCAACCCGTCGCTGATTGCCAAGTCAGGGCGGGATTTCAAGGAGGTCATTGCGGAAATCTGCGGTTTTGTTGAGGGCCCAGTCAGTGCGGAAGTTGCTTCGCTGGATTATGATGGCATGATGCGCGAAGGCAATATTCTGCGGAAGATCGCCAAGAACGTGGCCATCAAGGTTCCGTTGACGGTGGATGGACTCAGGGCCTGCAAGTCGTTCTCGTCGGAAGACACCATGGTGAACGTCACCCTGTGCTTCTCGGCCAATCAGGCGCTGCTGGCGGCGAAGGCGGGTGCGACTTTTATCTCACCCTTTGTTGGTCGTCTCGATGATATCAATCTTGATGGCATGGAGCTGATTTCCGAGATCCGCCAGATCTATGACAATTATGGTTTTGACACGAATATTCTGGCGGCCTCCATCCGCACGGCCAATCACATCAAGGAAGCGGCCATGATCGGGGCTGATTATGCCACTGCTCCACCTTCGGTTTTGAAGGC
Organism: Hyphomicrobiales bacterium; assembly: GCA_031376985.1. Classification (GTDB taxonomy): domain Bacteria; phylum Pseudomonadota; class Alphaproteobacteria; order Rhizobiales; family Aestuariivirgaceae; genus Aestuariivirga. Next base: position 8,367 of record JANMEM010000283.1, on the reverse strand, counting down.
TTTGGTGAGCCACCCCCTGACGGACAAGGGCATCGCCAGCTTTGTGGCGGACTGGGCCAAGACAGGTCAAAAAATTTGATCACCGAGCATGCCGTTCTTGATGTGAAGCCGGGGCAAAGCGTGGCCTTTGAAGCGGCCATGCGGAAAGCTGTGCCGTTGATTTCAGCATCAGACGGGTTTTTGGGAATTGACGTTTTGCCCTGTATTGAAAGGCCCGGGCGTTATCTGCTGCTGGTGAAGTGGACTGATGTGGACGCCCACGAGGTGGGTTTTCGCGAGTCGGAACGGTATACGCAATGGAAAGAATTATTGCACGATTTCTATCATCCATTTCCGGTGGTGCAGAATTACCGGGAATCGTTTGTGGCGTAGTCTCAACCGTCATTTGAATTGACTCTCTGCTCTCAATTGAAAATCCAGTGAGGTTCCCTCCCCCTTGTGGGGAGGGTTAGGGTGGGGGTCGCTCAGGCCGTTGCAATTGCAAAAAATTCTTTTCTGTTCTCAAAGTACGGAATGACCCCCACCCCGGCCCTCCCCACAAGGGGGAGGGAGAAGAGTGGCGCTTTTTGCCGCTCGATCCAGTTAGACGGACAGCATGGCCTTCAAGCGGGAAGATGGCATACGGCTTCGACGTTGTTGCCGTCGAGGTCGATGACAAAGCCGCCATAGTAGTGCTCATGATAGTGGGGTCGCAGACCTGGTTTGCCATTGTCTGTTGCACCTGCGGCCATGGCAGCGGCGTAGAACGCGTCGACGGCAGAACGGCTTTTGGTGGCGAAGGCGACATGGACATGCTGGTTTTGGTGGTTGCCATCGCTGATCCAGAATTGTGGTTGTTCTGCGCCAAAGCCGCAAACCCCGCGCCCGCCCGTGTGTTCCCTCGGAATTTCCATCATCATCTTTACGCCCAGTGGAGCAAGCGTGTTTTCATAGAAGGCCTTGGCGGCGGCATAGTCTTTCACAGGAATTCCGAGATGGTCAATCATGAGGAGTGCTCTTTCTTTTCCAGTCGCGCTGGTAGCTTGCGAGTTCAATGTTCGAAGCTGCAACATGGCGCATGTTGATGTCAGCTTGTGTCAGCAGTCCATCCGGCATCAGGGCAAGGCAGGCAGCACCCGTGGCCGTGCCGTCACGGAGGTTCGAGGCGTAGATGGATTGTCCGCGCCTGAGGGAGGCGAGGAGTTGCAGGAACACTTCGTTTTGCGAGAATGGGCCGTCCACAATGATGGCATGTTTTGAATGAAGTGCGTCCAGTGACTCTGACATCATCAAGGCGCAGTAGAGAGACGCGAGCGATGCGCGAGCTTCATCTGTATCGGGCATGGGGCCGATTATTTTTCCCCGACCACCGCTGTTTGGAATGGGTCCACCTGAATCTGTGAACGACGGCAGGGCCATTGTACCGTAGCCAACGAGTTCGGCTGCGGCAGCAAGTGTTGCCTCGGAACCATCGGCACCCTTGGCAATGATCTCGAATTCCTTGCCGCCGAAAAAACGTGAGCAGGCGACGGTGCGACCGAAGACATCCTTGTTGGCGACGATGTCCTTGGCGTGATCAAGCTGCGTCATGTCTGCATCAGTATCGAAGCTGATGATCCACGTGCCGGTTGAAAGAAGTGTAAAATGTTCTTGTCCGGCTGCAAGGTAGCGCAGGTAGTTGGCGTTGGAATCATGGACACCAGCAAGAACCTGTCCACGCCCATTGAGTCTGGACGGGAATGTGCCGACAACGTTCCAGGCCTTGGCTTCGGGGGCAAAGAGTTTGTCCCAACCTTGCGTCAAGCTGATGGACGAAGGTTTGCCGTTGCGCATATCCACCAAATGGGATTGGCAAGACATCGAGGATACTTCTGTAACGGCACGGCCACCCAGTCCAAAGGCGATGTATTGCATCAGCGGCAGAATGGTTTGGGTTTGGGCGAAAGCCTCAGGTAGTATTGTTTGCTGCCAATAGAGTTGTACGGCGTGCATCAATGCCATGGGCAGCAGGGGCGAGTAGGATTCCTCAAAATCCGGCATCAGCTTTTTATAGTTGGCCAGAATCTCCGGCGGAGGCTCCGACAGGTAGTCCATGACGGGCAGTGCGAGAGTGCCATCGGATTTCAAACAGACGATACAGGCGCCGTGGGCTGACGGCACGATGGCGTCGATGGGCGTGACGGCGTCCAGTTCGAGAATAGCCTTGTTTGCGAATTGCAAAATCGCGCCGACGTCGATTTCGCGATAGTACTTGCCATCGTGGTGTGGGCTGGTGATTTTGCGTTCAGCCAGCACTTTGAGTGCCGCATCATAAAGAATGACCTTGGTGTTGGTGAAGCCGACGTCGACCACGGCTATGCCGCGCGGGGGTGAGTGATGTTGAGCGTTTGTCATTTGTGTCCAGCGTGAAGCGCATAGGTATTATTCATGTTGCCCCCACTGGACGCAATGGCTTTCCCGCTGATACAGCTTCTCCCTTAACCGAACCGGAGAAACACTCATGAGCAAGATGAAATACCAAGACCTGCGCAAGGCTGTGATCAAAATCTGTCTTGCCATGAACGAAGAGGGTATCAATCAGGGTACGTCAGGCAATGTGAGTGTGCGAACGGACGAAGGGTTTCTGATCACGGCGTCGGGCATTCCCTACAAGAAAATGAAGCCTGAGCATATTGTCGAGATGGATCTGGAGGGCGGTTATCGCGGCGAATATTTCCCTTCCACCGAGTGGCGGATGCACATGGATATTTTCAGGGCGCGGCCTGAAGCACAAGCGATTGTGCATGTGCATTCGACCTATGCCACTGCACTGGCTTGTCTACGGAAGGAGATTCCCTCGTTCCATTACATGATCGGCATTGGTGGTGGCTCGACGTTGCGCGTTTCTGATTATGCGGAGTTTGGTACACAGGCTTTGTCCGACACGATGTTGAAGGCCATGGAGAACCGTTCCGGCTGTCTTTTGGCCAATCATGGCCAGATTTGTTTTGGCAAGGATCTGGATCAGGCACTTTGGCGGGCGGGTGAAATAGAAGCACTGTCACATCAATACTGGGCTTCACTGCTTGCAGGAAAGCCAGTGATACTTGCTGATGCAGAAATGACGTCAGTGCTGAAGCGTTTCGGTTCCTATGGCAAGCAAGCCTCGGACTTGAAGGGGCAAGACACATCAACTCTCGCAGTTTTTGCGCCAGTGCGCCGGGATGGTGAATTGCCGTCATTGGCGGAGGCCAAGGTTTCAAAGAAGAAAAAGAAATAATCTGACGGCTCGTCACGCCAGCCCTTCGAGGCTCGTAAGGGCTCGCACCTCAGGGTGAGGGTCTGACCGCCTCCCTCATGCTGAGGTGCATCGCCCACTTGCGATGCCTCGAAGCACACCTTCCATGTTGCACTGCACGACAAGTTTTTCGAAGTTGATTGACAGGGGATGAATTCCGAATCTATCGTGCGTGAACACTTGTAACTTCAGAAGAACAAAAGTTCACAGGCAAGTGAGAGTGTTTTCGGGAGGGTCCGCTTGGATCAGTTGACGGTTATATGAGCGCTGCCGCGGAGCGTAAACCCTGGTTGCCGCGCTGGTTCACCAGTGAGGCCCCTTTGCCTTGGTTGCTGCCTGCATCCGCCTTGATGGTGGTGTTTGGAATTTATCCGCTTGTCGAAGCCGTGATCACGTCACTCTACAAAAAGAATGCCGCTACCCGCAAGCTGGTGTTTGATCCGCTGTTCAACTGGAACAAGGTGTTCCATGACGAGCGGATGTGGGATGCGTTGTTCAACACGCTGATGTACACGGGCATCGCATTGCTGTTTCAGCTGGTGCTTGGCATGCTGATTGCACTGCTGCTGGATTCGGATCGCAAGGGATATGGCGTGATGCGCGCCATGATGACCTTGCCGCTGGTGATACCTCCTGCTGTTACCGCCATGATGTTTCTGTTGATGCTGAACGGATCGTTCGGTGTTTTGGCAAAAGGCCTGATGGCCATGGGCATTCTGACGCCGGGTTACAGCATGCTCGGTAATCCCGGAACTGCATTTGCGGGCGTGCTTCTTGCAGAGATCTGGCAGTGGACGCCGTTCATGGTGTTGATCATGCTGGCCGGATTGCGGTCGCTGCCGAAGGAACCGTTTGAGGCTGCCGCCATTGATGGCGCAACGCCAATCCAGGCGTTTTTTAAACTTACCCTGCCGATGATGTCCAAGGTGATTGCCATTGCTGTGCTGATCCGTGGCGTCGATTTGATGCGGGCGTTTGACTACATCAAGGTCATGACCGATTCGGGGCCGGGTACTGCCACGGAAACCATGACCAGCTATGCGGGCCGGATCTATTTCGGCAATGCTGATTTTCCCTATGCGTCCACCATTTCGTTGTTGACGTTGATTTTGGTGATTGTGTTGTCGACGTTATTCATGCGCATTTTCAAGGTGAAGCTCTGATGGAAATGTCGCGGCCCTGGCGGATTTTGCGTGACTTCCTTGCGGTGTTTGTCACGGGCCTGTTCATGTTCCCGATTTTCTGGTGGGCCTTGACGTCGATCAAACCAATCTCGGCGGTGTTCGACAAGGACAAGATTGTCTGGTTCAATTTTGTGCCGACGCTGATCAACTATGCGGTGACGCTGTTTGGTCGGTCGCGCTCGCAATTGGCGATTGACGATGGCTTGGGCATGGGTGTTGCGGGTGCGGAGGCTTATGACTCGCGCTCGTCGATTGTGGATTCCATTGTGGTGTCCATTGGTGCCACCACCTTGACCATGATTGCGGCAATCTTCGCGGCCTATGCCTTGTCGCGCATGCGCTTCACTGGGCGTAACGCGTTTTTGAATTGGGTTCTGGGTCAACGCTTCATGCCACCCATCGCAATTATTTTTCCTTTGGTGATCACCTATAAGTGGGCGGGCATGCGCGATACCGACAATTATTACATGGGTTGGCTCGGCCTGATGCTGATTTATGCGTTGATGAACCTGCCTATCGCCGTATTGCTGCTAAAGTCCTTTTTCGACGATGTGCCGCATGATATCGACCAAGCCGCCATGATTGACGGTGCCACGCGCTGGCAGAGTTTCACCAAGGTGGTGTTGCCCATGGTCAAGGGTGGTGTGGCCGCTGCTGCGGTTTTGTGTTTCGTATTTTCATGGACAGAGTTTTTGCTGTCGCTTTTCCTCACGTCGGACATCCGCACGGTGCCCGTCAAGATTCAAACATTCGTAACTTCCACTGGCAATGAATGGGGCTTTATTACGGCGCTGGGTACAGCGTCGGTGATTCCTGGCTTTATTTTCATATTGCTGGTGCAACGCCATCTGGTCCGCGGCCTAACTCTTGGATCCCTGAAAGAGTGAAGCCGTCAAGACGAGACAAACGAAACTCAAACAACCCTTGGGAGGAAACCAAAATGAGTTTTACTGAACACGATAAAAAAACGTTCCTGATTGATGCGGCCAATGACTTTACGGCGGCCAAGATTTCGAAGCGTTCCTTCATCAAGAAAGCATCGCTGGCTGGTGTTGGCTTCTCGGCCTTCAACCTTGGCCTGCTCGGCAATCTTCGTAAAGACCGCAGCAGCCTGATCGGCTCACCTGCATGGGCTGAAGACACTGGCGACCCAGCCGTCAATGCCTGGCTGAAAGATGTTGGTTCCAAGTTCAAAGGCACCAAGATCCGCTACACGTCAGAAGCCACACCGCCAACCGTGGTGCTGGACAAGCTGAAGGGCGAATTCACTGCACTCACCGGCATTGAAGTTGAAATCGAAATCGTTCCGCTGGAACAGGTTCTCGCCAAGGCCACGCAAGACGTGCAGGGCCAGCTTGGTTCCTATGACATCTATTATCTTGACCAGTCATGGGTTGCCACTTTCGCTCAAGATACCGTTGACCCCATTGCCTATTACAAGGACAAACCAGAGCTGGCACTTCCCGGCATGGATTGGGACGACTTCTCCAAAACACTGGTGAACGGTCTTGCACTTTATGACGGCAAGTGGGCGGGTATTCCGTTCGATATTCCGATCATGACCACGATGTATCGCAAGGACATTCTGGAGAAGTACAAGATTGCTCCCCCCAACACGACGGATGAATTCCTCGCCGCCGTGAAAACCATCACGGAAGGCGAAAAAGCCAACGGCATGTTCGGCACGGGTCTGCAAGCGAAGTCTGGACACTATTCGCTGAACTGCGATTGGACCCAGGTTGTGTGGAACAATGGCGGCACGATTTTCGGCAAGGACAAGAAGTTTGCCGGCAACAATGAAGCCGGCGTTGCCGGTCTCAAATATTACCAGGAACTGCTGAAGAACTCGCCGCCAGAATCAACCAACTCGACATGGGATGGTCAATGGCAGATGGGTGCTTCGGGTCAGATCGCACTCGTCAACTCCTGGGATGAGTTCTTCCCTGGCTGGGACGCAGCTGACTCGAAGGTGCAAGGCCTGTGGGAAGCCAAGCGCCCGGTTCGCGGCATGGTGCCTTACGCCACCACTGCTGATGCAGGCTTTGGTGAAATCCCCGGTGCGGCGCATCAGGGCGGCTCGATCCTTGGCCTGTCCAAGTACTCGAAGAACATCGATGCAGCCTGGATCTTCATGCAGTGGGCTTGCTCGAAGGACATCATGACACGTTGTACTTTGGGCGGCGGTTTCGCCCCGATGCGTCTGTCATCCTTCGCTGACCCACGCGTGGTTGCCAAGCAGGTTGTCGGGCCCGGAACGACGCGCCATCTGCCTGTCGTCAAGGAAATCATCGACAACGATATGGCGTCTGAACCCGACATGCCGCTGTGGGCTGGCTTCTCCAACAACGAAATTCCGGTGAACCTCGGCAAGTTGCTGACGGGTCAGGATTTCGGTGGCGACGCCAAGGCCTGCATGGACACGGTTGCAGCATCAATTGATGCGGCCGTGAAGGAAGCTGGTCTGGGCTGATACGGAACTCGTTGCGCCCGGTCGTGAGATCGGGCGCAAATCCGCACACAATCCGTCATTCCGGCGAAGGCCGGAATCCAGGTCTTAGTCTGGACCCCGGCCTTCGCCGGGGTGACGAACTTATGTTGACAAAAGTGAACCATGAAACCTGACCTCGTCATTGGCATTGATCAATCCACCACGGCGACGAAGGCCATTGCCTTTGACGGGCGTGGGCGCATTGTTGCTGAAGGTCGTGCAATTGTGCCGTTGTCCAACCCGCAAATGGGTTGGTTTGAGCAGGAGGTTTCGGACTGGACCGGATCGGTGTCGATTGCGCTGAAGCAATTGACCCGCAAGATTTCCAAAGAGCGGATTGCCGCTGTTTCCATTTCGAACCAGCGCGAAAGTTTCGCGCAGTTTGATCTAGAGAGTAATGTCCTCCGCCCCGGCACATTGTGGCTGGATGAGCGCGCCCATGTTGAAGCCAAAGAGATTGAAGCCGAAGTCGGGTCAGCCCAGTTGCATGAGCTGTCCGGCATTCCCGGAGACATTACGCCGTGCCGCACACGCTGCCTTTGGCTGGCAAAGCACGAGCCCAAGCTGTGGGCCAAAACGCACAAGACTGCGGAAGTGCATGGTGTCATTGCCCACTACCTGACGGGTGAATGGAAGACATCAATTGCCTCGGCCAGCCCCATGGGGCTGCTTGATGCAAAAACCTATGACTGGTCAGATACGCTGTTGAAAGCCGCACGCCTGACGCGCGAACAACTGCCGGAACTTGTTTCCTCCGGCGAGGTGATGGGTGTGGTCACGGTGGTGGCTGCAAAACTCACGGGCCTCAAGGCCGGAACGCCTGTTGTGGCAGGTGGTGGTGATGGCCAGTGTGCGGGTGTGGGAGCCAATACATTCATGAAAGGCCGGGCTTACCTCAATCTGGGTACGGCAGCTGTATCTGGAAGTTATGGTGAGCCCTATGCGTTTGACCCTGCATTCCGCAGTCTGGTGGCCGTTGCAGAAAAAGGTTTCAGCTATGAAATGGCGATACGCACGGGTACCTTTCTGATTACATGGTTTGTGGAGCGCATGTTCCACCAGAACCCGGTGAAGAATCCAAAGATATTTGCTGAGCTTGAAGCGGAGGCAAAGGCCGTTCCCATTGGTTCTCGCGGGCTGGTTTTGATTCCTTATTTCTCAGGCATCATGACGCCCTATTGGGATGCGGATGGCCGGGGTGTTTTGGCGGGCCTGTCGGGCAGTCATTCACGGGCCGACATTTACCGTGCCTTGATGGAAGGCATAGCACTCGAACAGACCATGATGACCAACCGTGTTGCCGCGGTGACGTCGCCCATTGATCATTTTGCCATTGCGGGCGGTGGTTCCAAATCCGAACTGTGGTGCCAGATTGTGGCTGATGCGTCGGGCCGTGATGTGAAGCGGTTGGAAACGCCGGAAGCATCAGCACTGGGTGC
>JANMEM010000249.1:0-8457 GCA_031376985.1 Hyphomicrobiales bacterium | reverse complement strand
TATTAGACTGGAGGAGCAGAGATCGAGGTGCCGAGCGAAGAGAACTTCGTGGTGATGGCACGTGTGATCGAAGGCATTGCAGTGATCAGGGCAAGGCCCATGGCAGCAGCAATCAGACCATATTCAATGGCGGTTGCGCCGGATTCGTCTTTCAGAAACTTGTTCATTTGGAAACTCCAGTTTATTTACAGCACCTGCACACTTCAAGCTGAGGCATCTGGCCCTTCGCTCGGTGAACATGTGTTGAAAATACCCGTCACAGTTTAACGAGGCCTGAAAAACACCTGTCGGATTTTGAACATCCGGTCAAAACACTGATTGCCAGTGTTTTGTGGTAAAGGATTGTATAACATGACGTCAACCATGCGCCCGATCCTCACACCTTCAGATACATTTGAAACCAGCAATCAGTCAGCACGCTTGTTGTTAATCGCTTGCGGGGCCTTGGCTCGGGAAATCGTTGACGTCATCGAACGCAACAAGTGGCGCGCCATGGATATTCAATGCTTGCCTGCGAAGTGGCACAACACACCGCAGTTCATCGTTCCGGGAGTGCGGGAAAAAATTCGCGCCGCCAAAGGCAAGTACGAAACAATCTTTGTGTTGTATGGCGATTGCGGCACTGGCGGTCAGCTTGACACCATGTTGGCAGAGGAGGGTGTTGAGCGTATCAATGGACCACACTGTTATGCATTCTATACCGGCAATGAAACCTTCGCCAAAACCGCAGAGGACGAAATCACGGCATTCTATCTCACCGATTACTTGGCCCGGCACTTCGACAAATTGATCTGGGAAGGGCTGGGCATGGACCGCCACCCCGAACTTCTGCCGCTCTATTTCGGAAACTACACCAAGATCGTCTATCTCGCCCAAACCCGGGACGATGAATTGAACCGCAAAGCCAAAGCCGCTGCTGAAAAACTAGGACTGGCCTATGAATACCGTTTCACAGGCTATGGTGAACTGGAATCAGAAATGACAAAGCTGGCTTAGCTTCACTGCGGTTTTTGATAGTCGCCATCCAGAATGTCATAATAGTCGCCTTTGTCGGCGCAATAAATGTGGCCTTCAATGGTAAGCCCCGTCGAGCCATCAATCGACCCCGCAGTGATTGATGTGTAAGTTGCGGTATCTCCCTTCCAGAACAACAGCGATCCGCAAGCCTTGCAAAATCCGCGACCCGCTGCGTCGCTGGCGCGATACCAAGCCAATGTGTCTTGCGAAGTGAATTTCAAATCTGCATTGTCACAAGCAGTAAACGCCCCGAAATGCCCGGACTGTTTCCGGCATTGCGAACAGTGGCACCCTACCACGGGTCGCAACGGACCGCTGATTTCAAACTGCACGCCACCGCACAAACACGATCCGGTTTTCATCACGCGAACTCCGCCTTCAAAGCCGCAATATGCGACGGCCCAATGCCACAGCATCCGCCAAATATCGTAACACCCTGCAGCTGCCAGCCCTTGGCAGCAGTCACCAATTCCGCAGGTGTAATTTCCGTAAACACCCAATCTGGAGATTTGAAATAGCCGCTTTCAGGGTAGGTGCCAATCGGGCCTGACCAACTCTTTTTCAATATCTCGATTGCCGGTCCCGTGTCTTCCGGCGAAGAGTGCATGATGCTGATAACGTCCGGCTTCAATGCAGCAAGCGCGGGGGCTATGTCGCTCAACAGCTGGTCACTGCGACCAAAGCCAGTCAATTGCCCGTCCTCACGCTTTTCAACTGCAATCCCGATCCACACAGGCAGTCCGGTCGCAAGTGCCGCTTGGCAAGCCATAACCGCATAGTCAGCATCCCGCATCATCTCCATCATGATCAGGTCCACGCCTCCGTCTTTCAAACCCTTGGCCTTCAAGGAAAACAACGCCCGTGCTTCATCTTCCGGCCATTCAATCGCGAGATCATTTCGGTCAGTGCCCAACTGCATGGGCCGCATCGTGGACATGGACCCCGCCACACACACATCTGTGCCCTCAACGCTTTGCCGTGCAATGGCGATGGCAACAGCATCGATTTTGTTCACATCGTCAATCCGGCCAATGTGACTGAAAGTCAGCGGACTCGTGGCATAGGTATTGGCGGTCACGATATCTGCACCCTGCGCCATGTAATCGAGATGCACCTCTTTCACGATCTCGCCATGGGTGAGATTGGCATCCGCACACCAGGTCTCACCACTCATCGGCGCACCCCGGCGCTGAATGTCAGTGCCCGTGCCGCCATCGAGGATGATCACCTCACCCCGCGCCAGCTTCTTTTTGATACGATCATAACCCATCTTGCATCCGTGCCTTCTGAAACGCTCGCATATGAAACTGCATTTGTCGCGGATGATATTGGTATTGCTTTCCAACCGGACAGGCAAGCCGCGCCTTGCATCCTCCCGCCATGCAATCCTCACCCGCACTCGAAAGAATATGTTGCCCGCAAGCGGCAACATCATAACGCGTTCCGTCAAAAGCATCGACCGGGCAGGCCGACAAACAGGGCTTCCCCACACAACTCTCACACGGATGAGCCCCCGCAGAACTGCGCGGCAAATCAAACGCCACCGGAAACAGAAGAGCTGCGCGATAGGCATGCCACAAGCCATAGTCGCGGTGAATATTCAAACCCAAAGGGGACACATGCCCAGCCCCCGCTTTCCGCGCCCAGGTCAGAAACGGCGGGTAGGGCATATCAAAAGGATAAACCACTCGCGCATCCAGTGATGCCGCCAAAGGGTCTACCACGGCTTTGGTCCACTCATCCATGGAAGCCACATGCTCATCCCGTGAAGTGGCAAACTGCCTGAACATATCAAGCCCCACATTGCCGATCAGGATAGTGAACGGCTGCTCATCAGAAGAAAACCATCCAAGCGGCGTGAAACCCTGCGCGCGGATGGCGTTGAGAATGGGGTGTTCCATTTAGGATTTGGCTTTTAGCGCATCCTTCGAGGCTCGCAAGAGCTCGCACCTCAGGATGCGGAGTACCTCGTAGTTACAATTAAGTCCTCATCCAGAGGTGCCCTCCCTCTTGCGGGCCTCGAAGGATGCGGCATGCGCACGTACCTCACTTCCACCGCGGGTCACCCAGCTCCATCACCTCACGCGGCAAGCGAATATCATGCTTCGCCCTGATCCGCTCATCAACGCTGCGGTCAATATATTCCGGATAATGCGTCGACAAAATCTCTCGTTTCCGCGCCGCCGCCTTTTCCACAATATCGGGCTTGCCCGCTTCCACCCATTCCTTCGGGCTCATGCGATTGGCCATATGTGGATAGACGTAATCTTTCTGCATCAGCGTCAAAGTCTGGTTCGACCCCAAATAGTGCCCCGGTCCGTCAAGACAGACCTCTGTAATCACATCGACAGACAAGGATTCATCCGTCACCTCAATGCCGCGCACATTGCGGTTGATCGACCCCAGCATGTCATTGTCGATGAGCAGGCTCTCCAGACAGAACCCCAGCAGAGACGCATGCATTCCCGCAGATTCATACATCATGTTGATGCCCGTCATCGCCGCGATACCCGCCGTCACACCCTTCTCATAGCCTGCCTGCATGTCCGGCAATTTTGAATCGCACATGCCGGATGCCGACCCCACCGTGAGATTGTAAAACTGCCCCATCTGCGCACAGCCCGCCGTAATCAACGCTTGCTCACCGGAACCACCAGACATCGACCCCGTGCGCAAATCGGAAACAAACGGCCAAGGCCCCCAAATCGCCGTTGCACCCGGGACAATGCAGTTGATGTAGACCAACCCCGCCAGACACTCCGCCACCGCCTGCACCACAGTACCAGCCAGTGCCGCAGGAGAAGTGGCTCCCGCCTGCGCTGCCGACAACAATAACACAGGCATGCCGCCCCGCGCCGCCGCTTCGAGACAACGGCACGCATCCTCGGCAAATTTCATCGGCGGTACCACAAAGCAATTCGACTGCGACACAAAGGGCCGCTCCCGCCACTTCTCTTCACTGCCTGCAATCGCATGCAGAATCTGCAAACACTCGTCCACATGCGCAGGCTCCACCATCGACGTGCCGACATGTTTTTGTGTGGCTGCGAGACAGGCATACATGGTGTTGATATCAAGATCATGCCCGGTGATCATGTCCCGTGCTGTGATGCAGCGTTGAAAAAAGTGGATATGCTCGCAATTGTCCACAATCCGCCCGGCATCATACAAATCCACCAGCAAGGACTCGCGGTAATGCCGTGTTGCCGGTTCCACAATATGAACAGCCGCACCTGCCGTGCCAAAATAAACCCGGGTGCCCGAGGGCTCCATATCATACTTGGGGTCGCGGGCATGCAAAACAAAGTTCCGTCGCGCCTTCGCAATGGTATCCTCAACAAGGGCAGGGGGAATGCACAAGCGCCCCTTGTCACTCATCCAGCACCCGTGTGCGGACATCGCTTCGATGCATGAAGGAATCGCACTGCCTAAACCTACAGTCTCCAGCAAATGCAAAGCCGCCTTGTGAATGCGCTCCATTTCGGTTTGCGACAGCGGCTTGTATTTCCCGCCATTCATGCCGGGTCTGACAGCAGTGTGTTCCGCGGTCAGCGGAGCAGACCGCATGGCCCGCCTCGCATCCCGCCCACCGCGACGTTTGGATAGATCTTCAACCAGGCTCATATGTGTGCTCCAAAAGTAAGGCCCCCATCGCCCTTCGGGCACTTCCCCAATAAATTGGGGAAGACTATCAAATTCCTTCTTCCCCAACTCGTTGGGGAAGTGCCCGAAGGGCGATGGGGGCCTTTAATCAAGCGCATACTCTGCCCAATCCCCAGCCGCGCCGATAGCGCCAATCTCACCCCAACTCCGGTCTAAATATCTCACCATTCTGGCTCTCACACCTTCATTTTACCCGTGTTATCAATCATTCACCCCAAACCGATGGTGAAACAACTTGGCCAAACGCGATCTTCCCCCACTCCGCGCCCTCACCGCCTTCGAAGCCGCCGCCCGTCTCGGCAGTTTCCGCGCCGCTGCCACGGAACTGGGCATCACCCGCTCCGCCGTCAGCCACCAGGTCAAACTCCTTGAAGACCGCATGGGCCTCACGCTGTTCCGCCGTGACGCCCGCCGTGCAGAGCTTACCACTGTTGGTCAATCCTATTATCCCACGATCAAAGATGCCTTCGACATGATCGAAGCCCACACCAAAGCCGTCAAGCCTTCAACCGTCGACAATGAACTGACGATACAGGTCTATGTCACCGTCGCCCTGAAATGGTTGATACCAAGACTACATGACTTTGAACGCCGCTTCCCTGACATGAAAGTGCGCCTCTCCACCTCCTACATCGATTGGGATTTTGACGAGCGCAACGTGGACGTCGGCGTGGTTCTCGCACGCAACAAATCACCGGAACATTATTATGCCCCGCTGTTCCAATCCATGTTGGTGCCAGTCTGCTCCCCCAAATTGATGCAGGGCGAGAACGCGCTGAAAACTCCCGATGACTTGCGCAAACACAAACTCATCGACGTTTATACCGCCGAGGAAGACTGGCAAATCTGGCTCGATGGTGCAGGTGTCAAAACCACCAAAACCCAAAACCGCCTTTCCGTGGACAGCTACATTCTTGCGCAGGAAGCGGCCATCGAGGGCAGGGGTGTGGCCATGACCATCGGCCCCTTCGCGTCAGAGGAAATCAAACTGGGCCGCCTTGTGCAGCCCTTTCCGTTGCGTGTGCCGCACAAGCACCAATGGTACTTCGCCTGCAACGCCGAACACCGGAAGAAGAACAAGATCAAACGTTTTGAGGATTGGTTGATGAAACAGGTTGCAACGGACCCGGCGCTTGGTGCTTATCGCATGCAGGGAAAAGCAGCATGACTGAAGTTCCCGTGGAAGCTGGTCGCCGCACCCGCCGTGATGTCTCGCGCCGCCCCGTCAGCCACGCCATTCAGCAACAGCAACCCATTAAGGCAAAACGCCCCTTTCCTCCAACACGTCTGATCAGCGATGATCAACTCGAAGCCATCCATCACGCCTCGCTCAAAGTGCTGGCTGAAATCGGCATGGACTTTATGCTGCCGGAAGCACGCGACATTCTGAAAAAAGCTGGTGCCACCATCGACGGTGAACGCGTCCGCTTCGACCCCGCCATGATCGAAAAGGCCATGGCCACAGCCCCAGAAACCTTCACCATCCACGCCCGCAACCCCGCCCGCAACATGGCCATCGGTGGTGAGAATATCAGCTTCGGCACAGTGGGTTCTCCGCCGAACTGCCATGACATCGATGGTGGACGCCGCACCGGCAACCACGCCGATTTCACCAAATTCATCAAAATGGCACAACACTTCAACGCCATTGATTTCCTGTCGGGCTACCCAGTTGAACCTATCGATATTCATGCAGGCATCCGCCACCTCGAAGTCTTGCGCGAAGTTTCCTTCCTCAGCGACAAGCCTTTTGTCGCCTATTCCCTCGGTGTGGATCGCATCCGCGACGGCATCGAAATTGCCCGTCTCGCCCGTGGTGTGTCCCACGAACAGTTTGACCGTGAACCCACCCTCACCACCATCGTCAACACCAACTCACCCTTGAAGCTCGACCCCAACATGCTGAACGGTATGCTGGAAATGAGCCGCCGCAACCAGGTCGTCTGCGTCACGCCGTTTACGCTCGCAGGGGCCATGGCACCGGTCACAGTGGCAGGAGCTCTTGTTGAACAAAATGCCGAAGCCCTCGCAGGCCTCAGCTTCTGCCAACTTGTCAATCCCGGTTGCCCCGTCATCTATGGTGGCTTCACCTCGAATGTTGATATGAAATCCGGAGCTCCCGCTTTCGGCACGCCGGAATATATGAAAAGCACCATCATCGGCGGGCAACTTGCGCGCCGATATAGAGTGCCGTTCCGCACCTCGAACACCAATGCCGCCAACATGATGGACGCCCAAGCCGCCTATGAAAGCGTGTTCTCCCTCTGGGCCCTCACCATGGGTGGCGGCAATTTCATCATGCATGGCGCAGGCTGGCTGGAAGGCGGCCTCGTCGCCAGCTTCGAGAAATTCGTGCTGGATTGCGACCTCATTCAAATGGTCAAAGCCTTCCTGCAACCCATTGAAATCAATGACGACGCGCTGGGTGTGGAAGCCATCCGTGAAGTTGGCCCCGGTGGCCATTTCTTCGGCGCACAACACACCCTCGCAAGGTACTCAGACGCCTTCTACGCCCCCATGGTGTCGAACTGGAGCAACAACCAGCAATGGGACGCCGCAGGCCGCCCAGACGCGTTGCAACGCGCCAACGCCCTGTACAAGCAATCCCTCACCGAATACACCCAACCCCCCATGGATGAATCAGTGAAGGACGCACTGGATGATTTCGTCAACAGACGTTTGCGCGAAGGCGGAGTTGCCACGGATTTTTAAGGAAGTGACCTCATCCGGCGCTACCCGCCACCTTCTCCAACAAGAGGGTTGGAGAAGGGACAAACCCAGTCCCTTCTCCACGCCCTTTTGCGTGGAGAAGGTGCCCGAAGGGCGGATGAGGTCCCTTCTCACCGAGGTCCCTTCATGACTGACATCATCCTCATCGGCGGAGCCAACCTCGACATCAAGGCCAAATCCCTCGCCATTAACCACTTCGGCACGTCAAACCCCAGCCGCATATCCACATCGCCCGGTGGAGTTGCCCGCAACATTGCCCATAACCTTGCCCGTCTCGGCGCCAGTGTCGGTCTCATCACGGTCATCGGCAACGACCATCAAGGTGAAGCTGTGCTGGAAGCAACCAATGCCGCAGGCGTCGATGTTTCCCGCATCCGCAGCACGGCAATTGCAACGGGAACCTATATCGCCATCCTGAATCCCGACGGTGAACTCGTCACCGCCATGAACGACATGCGTGCCGTTGACGACATTACACCAGACATCATCGCAACTTTTGCCGGCGATATCGCACATGCCAAATTTGTTGTGGCTGATTGCAATCTCCCACTTGCAACATTGGAAGCCATTGCAGCTCTGGCGCGGGACAAACTCTTCGTTGAACCCGTTTCGGTGCCCAAATCGCAAAAACTGAAAGCGCTCTTGAAATCCGGACCCATCTTCATGGCCTCGCCCAACCTCGACCAGATTGAAAGCCTCACAGGCTCCCGTAACATAGCGGAAGGTTGCAACGCGCTCCATGCAATGGGATTGCAACATGTCGTCGCCCATGCGGGGGCCGAGGGTGTGTTCATTTCAAATGGCGATGATATTGAACATGCGCCACCACAATCAGCAGGCCCGATCATCGACGTGACAGGGGCGGGCGATGCCGCAGTTGCCGGTCTCGTTTTCGCGTTGCTGCAAGGTGATGACTTGCTAACTGCCGCCAGCTTTGGCCAAACCCTTGCGGGCCGCGTTATTGCCAGCTCGCGTTCAACCCTGGAGTAATCATGCACGTCAAATGTTCCGAACCTGTTGCCGCCGCACTGAAAGCGGGCCGAGCCG
>JANMEM010000247.1:0-16231 GCA_031376985.1 Hyphomicrobiales bacterium | reverse complement strand
GCATTACCCGTGGCGGATGTGGACCGCGCGACGCTTCGCTACAGCGATGCCATGTCATTGATGCGGGAAATCAAGGCTCTTGGATTTGCAAACTGCATGGTGGGTCGTTCGCGTCGCTTCATGACGCCTCGACTGTTGTTTCAGGCTGCAACCAGTTACCCTTCAGACGCGGATGGTCGTATCAGTGCCACAGTGGAAATTGCCTGGGCTGCGGCATGGAAACCTCACCCCTCACAACAGCAACCGTTGAAACCAGGTAGTGCCAAAGCCAGACTTGCCGATGCGTTGAAGGTGGGTGAAGTGGAGCTTTGATTGCCCTTCGAGGCTCGCAAGAGCTCGCACCTCAGGGTGAGGGAATTTATTTCTGTCCCTTATCCTGAGGTGCCCGCGCCTTCGCGGGCATCGAAAGATTGGTAGAAGCACCCTTGCTCAAAGCAACTCTTCCAGATGCGGAATGAGCGGCTTGTCAGCGGGGGGCATCGGGTAGTCTCGCAAGGTGTTTGCACGCACCCATTTCAGGGCTTGACCCTCATTTGATGAAACGTCGCCCTTCCAGCGCCGACAGACATAGAGCGGCATCAGCAAATGGAAGTCATCGTAGGCATGAGATGTGAAGGTGAGCGGTGCGAGACAGCTTTCCGACACATCGATATTCAATTCTTCCTTGAGTTCCCGAACCAACGCCTGTTCGGGGCGTTCACCGGTTTCAACTTTTCCGCCCGGAAATTCCCAAAGTCCTGCAAGGGATTTTCCCTGGGGACGCTGGGCAATGAGTATGCGACCATCAGCGTCGATGAGGGCGACAGCGGCCACCAGGACGAGTCGCATGTCAGCTGCGATAGGAGCCGTTGATGTCGATATAGCGGTGCGTCAAATCGCAGGTCCACACGGTGGACTTGCCTTTGCCGACGCCGACGTCCGCTTCGATGACGATGTGGCGGCCCTTCATGTGGGGCATGATGTCAGCTTCTTTATACGACCCGTCGCGCATGCCGCTCTTGGCGACCTGAATGCCACCGATCTTGATTTTCACCTTGTCGCGTATGGCTTTCTCACCGGCCTTGCCGATGGCCATGACGATACGGCCCCAATTGGCGTCTTCGCCGGCAATGGCGGTTTTCACCAAGGGCGAATTTGCAATCGACATGGCAATCTTGTGAGCCGCCTTGTTGTTTTCAGCGCCGGTTAAAGTGATTTCTATGAGCTTTTCTGCCCCCTCACCATCACGTGCCACTTGCAGGGCCAGATTGTGACACACGGTATCGAGCGCCTTGGCGAAGGCTTTCAGGCGCGCATCAGCGGCAGACTTGATGCCCGTCACTTTGCCCTTGGCACCCGTGGCAAACAGCAACACGGTGTCGGACGTCGATGTATCGCCATCGACCGTGATGCAATTGAATGTTTTTGCGACTGACGAAGACAACATGGCCTGCAAGGCTTTTGCTGGCACAGCGGCGTCGGTGAAAATAAACACCAGCATGGTTGCCATGTCAGGCGCGATCATGCCGGAGCCTTTGGCGATGCCTTGAATGGTAACGGTGTCTTTGCCAAGCTTGGCTTTTGCAATGGAAGCCTTGGCAAAGGTATCCGTGGTCATGATGGCTTGGGCAGCGGCGGTCCAGTGATCAGGAGACGCAGAAACTTCCAGTGCAGGAATTGCATTGACGATAAATGCCGGGTTGAGCGGTTCACCGATGACTCCGGTTGAGGCCTGAAACACTTCTGCGGATTTGCAACCAAATTGCCTGGCTGCTGCTTTTGCAACGGCGGTGACTGTGACCCCGGCCTTTCCCGTAAATGCATTGGCATTTCCGGCATTGACCAATAATGCCCGTGCTGAACCTTGTTTCAAACCTGCCTTGCACCAGTCAACCGGAGCAGATGATGATTTCGACGTGGTGAGACAACCTGCAACGGTGGTTCCCTTTGGCATCAATGCCAAAAGCACATCTGGGCGGTTTTTATATCTGATCCCGGTTTCGGCGGTGGCAAGTGTTACACCTGCAATTGCTTCAAGCGCCGGAAAGGCTTCCGGCGCAAGCGGTGAAACAGGATGCGCCATGGGTTTATTCTCCGGCTTGAAAAGTGATCAGTTTATTATTGTGGTGTTTCTTCCGGAAGCAGCAGGTCACCCTTGCCACCGTCGCCAGCATCAACACCGACATTGGCCTTGCCCTGTTGTGCATCCAAGACCTTTCGCTGGGCTGCGGCCTCTTCCGAAACCTTCTTCAGGTCCGGATCCACAATCTCAACCTTGGCTGTGTCTTTCAGGCTTGCCAGCTTTTCCTGGACCTTCTGGCGCACCAGCACGTTGCGGATAGCGTTCTTCACCTGATCAAAAGGCTGGGCAGTGCCCTGTTTCCGGTCTTCCAGCTTGATGATGTGCCAGCCAAAATCAGTCTTGATGGGCTTTGAAATTTCGCCCTTCTTCAACTCGAAAGCGGCTTTCGAAAATGCAGGAACCATTTCCGGTGACGAGAAATAGCCGAGGTCGCCACCGTAATCCTTCGAACCGTCGAGGCTGAACTGCTTGGCCAGCACTTCAAACTTTTCGCCTTTGGCCAATTTATCGAGCACGACCAGCGCTTCCTTTTCGGACGCCACCAGAATGTGCCGGGCGCGAATGCGCTCGGTTTCCGTCAGCTTCTTTGATTCATCGGCATAGACAGCCTTGACTTCGTCTTCTGTCACGGTTTTGCTGATGACCTGCGACAGATAACTGTCACGCAAGGCCTTGGCCTGATAGGCGGCGAGGCGACGCTTGTAATCGTCGGTTTCTGAAATGCCTTCCTTGTTGGCAAGCTGGGCCAACAAGTGACGCTCCACCAGAAACTCAACCACGAAGGGGTAGCGCAATTTCTTTGGCAGATTTGGAAGCTGACCAATTACGTCATCAAAGGCCATCCGCACTTCGGAGGTGCGGATTTCATATCCGTTGACGATGGCAATGACAGTATTGTCGTCTTTGACGGCAGCGGTTTCGCCTTCAGGACCAGTGGTGTCAACTTCAGGAGCGGCTGCTGGATCGGTTGTGGTATCCTGAGCCCAAGCACCCATGGCCGCTAGGCCCATGAATACTGAAGCCAAAACCATTGATTTCAAGGAATAAAGTGGACGCGTCATCTGTGCGAAATTCCATTCTGTGGGCAATTTATGGACCGCCCGCTGCCTGCAACGCCCCCAATGATCCCGAAACAAGGCAAGAATGTGCCTCAAGGTTCTGAAAGCGCAACAAATTCAAGTGCGGATTGCTATTTGCGCGGGTCATTCATTGCAATCAAGTGACCCGCGTTGTGCAGGCATACCTGTTGCAAGGCTGCAACAGCGCAGTTGATTGCGGCATTGAATCAAAGCCCTGCCTGCCCTATCTCACATGCTGAAGTTCTGAGTGGCGCTTCTCCATCACCCATCAGGGTTGTGATCAAGGGTGATTCCCCTTTGTGTAATCTTGCCCTATAGGGCGTTGAATAATCCGGGCCGCTTCACTTCGGCCCCTTGAGGTGAATTGAGATGTTCGGACTGAAAGCCCTGTCGCGCAAAATTTTTGGCACGGTCAATGATCGCAAGTTGGGCGCGTTTTACAAGCGCCTTCCAGCCATCAACGCATTGGAAGCCGACTATGAAAAGCTGACCGATGCCGAATTGAAGGGGCTGACTGAAACATTCCGCGCAGAACTGGCAGGCGGTAAAACTGTCGATGATCTTTTGGAGCGGGCCTTTGCGGCGGTGCGTGAAGCCTCAAAGCGTTCATTGGGGCTTCGTCCCTTTGATGTGCAAATGATCGGCGGAATGGTTTTGCATGAGGGCAATATTTCAGAAATGAAAACCGGCGAAGGTAAAACCCTCGTTGCGACGCTTCCCGTTTATCTGAATGCGCTCGCTGCGAAGGGTGTGCACGTTGTGACCGTGAATGACTACCTCGCCCGCCGCGATGCCATGTGGATGGCCAATGTGTATGGTGCCTTGGGATTGACAACGGGCATCATCGTGCATGGCCTGTCTGATCAGGAACGCCGTGAGGCCTATGCCTGTGATGTGACCTATGCCACCAACAATGAACTGGGCTTTGATTATTTGCGCGACAACATGAAGTATCATCTTGAAGAGATGGTGCAGCGCGGCCACCATTTCGGCATTGTTGACGAAGTAGACTCAATCCTTGTTGACGAGGCCCGTACACCGCTGATCATTTCCGGTCCATCAGACGACAAGTCTGATCTTTATGTGACTCTTGATCCCTTCATTCCAGACCTCGTGCCTGATGACTATGACCTGGATGAAAAGCAGCGCTCGATCACGCTGACTGAAAAAGGCAATGAACATCTGGAACAGGTGCTTGGTGCTGCCGGCTTGCTGAAGGGCCAGTCACTCTATGACGGTGCCAATATCACCATTGTGCACCATGTGCAGCAGGCCATGCGGGCCCACAAGCTGTTCCAGATAGACAAGGATTACATTGTCAAGGACGGTCAGGTGATCATCATCGACGAGTTCACAGGCCGTATGATGCCTGGACGCCGCTTCTCCGAAGGCTTGCATCAGGCCTTGGAAGCCAAGGAACATGTGACGATCCAGGCTGAAAACGTCACCATGGCGTCCATCACCTTCCAGAACTATTTCCGTCTCTATGAAAAGCTCGCAGGCATGACCGGTACAGCTTTCACAGAAGCCGAGGAATTCATGGACATCTATAATCTGGATGTGATGGAAATTCCAACCAACGTGCCTGTGGCGCGTCTGGATGAGGATGACGAAGTCTATCGCAGCCAGTCCGAAAAATTCATCGCCATCGGCAACACCATCAAGGAAGCGCGTGAGCGCGGACAGCCTGTGTTGGTGGGCACAACATCGATTGAAAAATCTGAAACGCTGTCTGGCATCCTGAAAGCACAGGGTATTGAGCACAATGTGTTGAATGCTCGTTTCCATGAACAGGAAGCCACCATTGTGGCACAGGCGGGTGCACCCGGTGCTGTGACCATTGCCACCAACATGGCAGGCCGCGGTACTGACATCAAACTTGGCGGCAACGTTGACATGATCATTGCCACCCAATTGGCGGATGTGCCTGAGGGTGCAGAACGCGAAGCCCGCATTCGCAAGATCACGTCTGATGTTGAAACCAACAAGGCGAAAGTTATCGAGTCCGGTGGCCTTTTCGTTATCGGCACCGAGCGGCACGAAAGCCGCCGTATCGACAATCAGTTGCGTGGCCGTTCTGGTCGTCAGGGTGACCCCGGCCGTTCACGCTTCTATCTGGCGCTTGATGATGATCTGATGCGGATCTTTGGATCTGAGCGTCTGGACTCGATGTTGCAAAAGCTTGGCCTGAAAGACGGTGAAGCCATCATCCATCCATGGATCAACAAGGCTTTGGAAAAGGCCCAGCAGAAAGTTGAAGCCCGCAACTTCGACATGCGCAAGAATATTCTGAAGTTTGACAACGTCATGAACGACCAGCGCAAGGTTATCTTCGAACAACGCATTGGATTGATGCGCGGTGAGGAGATTGCGGAAACAATCGACGACATGCGCCATGACACAGTGGGTGAACTTGTGGCAAAGCATATTCCTGAAAACGCTTACGCTGAACAGTGGGATGCTTCAGGTTTGCGTGAACGCTTGCGCCAGGCCGTCGCCGTTGACTATCCGATTGAAGACTGGGCCAAGGAAGAAGGTATAGCCGACGAGGAAATCAAAGAACGCATCACAACATCCGTCGATGAGATGTATGGCGAAAAACGCAAAACCTATGGTGCTGACGTGATGAACCAGGTTGAAAAATCTGTTCTGCTGCGTACGCTTGACCGCTTGTGGCGTGAACATATCGTCACCATCGACCATTTGCGGCAGGTGATCTACCTCCGCTCCTATGGCCAACGCGATCCATTGAATGAGTACAAGACGGAGGCCTTCAATCTGTTCCAGTCGCTGGTAGCTGGTTTGAAGGAGCAAGTGACGTCGCAGCTGATGCGTGTTGAAATTCAATACAAGCAGGAAGGCGATGATGATTTATTGCCTGACGAAGATGAATTGCCGGATATGTTCGCCCATCACATCGATGCGACAACGGGTGAAGATGACGTGGCTCCGCTGTTGACGGCTGCACCTGCGAAGAAGTCAGCAAAAGCACCCAAACTAAATCCCAAAAAGCCGGAGACTTGGGGCAAGGTGGGGCGGAATGACATGTGCCCTTGTGGTTCGGGCAAAAGGTACAAGCATTGCCACGGGGCTTATGTCTAAGCCTTGCACCCGAGCGGTCACGCAGCGCTTGTATAAGCAATCGCACCCATCATGCCGCTGTTCATGTGGTAGAGATGGTGACAGTGGAAGGCCCAGGTTCCAGGGTTGTCGGCGTCGAATTGTATTGTCACCTGGCCGCCAACGGGCACAAGAACGGTGTCACGTATCGCACCCTTGAAGCGTTGGCCGTCAACGCCGACCACACGGAAATAGTGGCCGTGCAGGTGCATGGGGTGGGCCATGGTGGTCAGGTTTTGCAGGACCACTTCGTAGCGTTCGCCTTGCCGCACATTGAAAAGAATATCGTGCATCATGGCTTTGCCGTTCAGGCCCCACTGGTAATTTGTATCGCCGCCAGTAAGGGTGATAATCTCGGTTCGTGCCACAGGGTCGTCCGGCAATTCGGCGATCGAACGAAGCTGTGGTTCGAGTGACAAATCCAAAGCCGGGGGTACTTCACCGCGTTCGGAAATTTTGGCAACAGCCGCATCACCGGATTTCAGAATAATTCCTGATCGCATGTCGCTGCCTTCAACAGTGAACATAATCGGGTAGGTTCCGGCACCGGGCGGCAGGCTCAATCTCACATCTGCCCGCTGGGCTATGGCCAGCGGAAAGAGACCACCCTTGAGGGGGCGGATGCTGTTGCCGTCAACCGCAATCAACTCACCATCCAATGCTCCAAGATCAATCCACATGTTGCTTGCGGCGGCACCGTTGATGACCCGCAAGCGGAAGCGCCCGGCTTTTTCCGCGATGACAACTTCAGGATCGGCAAGGGTACGGTCATTTGCCAGCATCGCATCATAGGCGATATCGCCCATGGCCATGCCTGGCATCTTGTGATTCATGTGCATGCCGCCGCCACTTTGAAGTTCGGCCAAAATCTCCTGGGGATTGCGGAACGTGAAGTCGTGCAGCATCACAACATGTTCCTGTTCGTCCACCAGAGCAGCACCATTTTCAGCGACAATCAAAGGTGCTGCCAGCAGCTGTTGTTCCTGCAGGCCCACATGGGAATGCATCCAGTGAGTTCCCGTGCGGTTGTTGGCGAAAAGATAATTCTTCGATTCTCCGGCCCGTAAAGTTGGGCCCGACAGGTGGGGCACGCCGTCTTGCTCAACAGGAGGCACGAGGCCGTGCCAATGGATCAATGTGTCTTCTGACAACTGATTGTTTACCGTGGCCGAAAAGTCCGGTCCAAACTTGGTGTAAAGCCCACCCGCCTTGCCATCGACTGAAATGCCAAACACCTTGGCGGCTTTGCCATTGACGTCGAGAATACGGGATTGAAGTTGAATGTCGAACGTGGGTTGATTTTCGCCCTCGGCATTGGCTGACGGGACACGCCCCAACATGCCGATTGCACCAAAAGCAAGCAGTTGGCGGCGGTTCAACTTGGATATCGACATTGTAGTATTTCCAATTATTGAGCAAATTTGACAAATCTTCCAACTAAATTACGCGCAATAGAAGGCGGCGGACTTTTGAAGATCGACTTCATGTCTTCAAAACAGCCTTAAGACATCATCAACCACTTGCCTAAATCTGTCTGGACGCACTTAAAAATCTGTAAGGAGATTGTGTGTTAGCTTCAATTCAACGCAACTGCATCGCGCAGTGGCAATATGGCCGGAGTGCTCAAGTGACAATAGCAGTTACCCTGAAAAAGCTACTGATCGACGACACTGGCGCGACTGCAATCGAGTATGCCTTGATCGCTGCTGCCATGGGTGCCTGTCTTGTTCCGGCCCTGAGTGCCACGACTGACGGCGTTGGTATTGTTTACACGCGCATCAAAGACCTGTTTTCGAGCCCGGTTGTGGCGCTTTAAAGCCCGCGTCCGATTCCCAAAAACTTCTCGCGCCGCTGGGTTCTCAAGACGTCCCCCGATACGCCATTGTAACTGGTCAAGGTTCTCAAAACAGCGTCCGATACGTTGGCAATGGCTTTTGCGGGCTGACGGTGTGCACCACCTTGGGGTTCCTGTACAATCTCGTCAATCACGCCCAGCTTTTTCAAATCCTGCGCCGTAATCTTGAGGGCTGCTGCCGCGTCTTTTGCGCGGGCAGGGTCGCGCCACAATATCGAGGCAGCACCTTCGGGCGAAATGACACTGTAAACTGCGTGTTCCAACATCAGCACACTGTTGCCGGTTGCTATGGCGATTGCGCCACCTGAGCCGCCTTCGCCGATAATCACTGAAATCAGGGGCACACCCAATGACAGGCAACAATCGGTGGAGCGGGCAATGGCTTCAGCCTGGCCGCGCTCTTCGGCGTCAACACCGGGATAGGCCCCTGAGGTGTCAACCAGCGTGATCACGGGAAGACCAAAGCGGTTGGCCATTTCCATGAGGCGAACTGCCTTCCGGTAACCTTCGGGCTTTGCCATGCCCCAATTGTGTTTGAGGCGGCTTTGGGTGTCCGAGCCTTTCTCCTGGCCGATGATGACAACACCTTCACCTTGAAAGCGACCAAGCCCACCGACAAGGGCTTCATCCTCAGCAAACTTGCGGTCACCCGCCAATGGGGTGAAATCCGTGATCAGTGCTTCGATATATTGCAAGGCACGGGGACGGTTTTCATGTCGTGCCACCAAGGCTTTTTGCCAAGGCGTTAAATTGGCATAAAGATCATTGAGGATTTTGACGGCTTTTCCTTCAAGTGATTTCACCTCGTCGGCAATGGACACGGAAGCGTCCCCCTGTGCCAGCGCCCGCAACTCGGCAATTTTGCCTTCAAGTTCAGCAACCGGTGCTTCAAAATCCAGAAATGCCTGCATGTTCTCTCTTACTCAAATCCTTGCCTTAACTGGCGTTCCCGCGTCCGAAAGTCAACGAATCTTGCGTGTGGCTTTGGCCAGTGGATGATGCTGTTCAACCGTCGATATCAAGCGTTCAGTTTGCACATGGGTATAGATTTGCGTGGTTGAAATATCGGCGTGTCCCAACATTTGCTGCACGGCCCGCAAGTCTGCCCCATGGGCCAATAGCCCGGATGCAAAGGCATGACGCAACACGTGGGGCGAAATTTGGGCGGCATCAAGACCAGCTGCACGTGCCAATGCCTTTAGCTCCAGCGCAAAATGCTGCCGCGTCAAGGCTCCGCTCTGTCCATAGGACGGGAAGAGCCAGACGGTTTGTACATCTGCCTGTGACTTTAAAATATCCACATAGTCCCGCAATACGGCCTGTGCCCGTTTGGACACCGGCACCATACGCTCGCGCCCGCCCTTGCCTTTGATGGTGAGAAAGTCTCGCTCAGCCTGAACGGCACTGTATTTCAAGCCAACAAGTTCCGACACACGCAAACCGGTGGCTGCCAGCAGTTCAACAAGGCAGTGTAATCGCATGGCCCTGAAGCGTTCTGGCGGTTCCGCTGCGATGACCGCTTCTGCTGCTGCGATGAGCAGTTTCGTGACGTCAGAATCACGCAGGATTTTGGGCAAGATGGAATGCTTCTTCGGGCCTTCGACAATGGTGGCGGGGTTTTGGTCGGCAAGGCCCTCGCCCTGCAGGAACACGTGAAACTGCTTTACCGCTGACAGCTTGCGGGCTGTTGATGTTCTCGCCATTCCACGCAATTCAAGGTCAGCCAGATAGCTCCTCACATCCTCACTTTGAGCTGATTTCGGCTCTTTGGACTGTGTTGCCAGAAATGCTCCGTAGTCTTGCAAGTCGCGGCCATAGGCCAGAATGGAATTGCGTGCGGCTCCGCGTTCCGCGCTCATCATTTCGAGGAAGCGGCTGATCAGTCTCGCAGACGACACGTCAATTTTGCCGGATTTTGTCATGTGGCAGGGGTTTCACCACTTCGGCCTGTTCCGGCGGAAAAGTGGCCAGACCCCAGACTGCGCCGTAAGCAGCACCAGCGATTGTGCCGATCACGAGGATGATTTTAAGGGTGTCAGGTATCACGGCAAAAATCCATGTAAGTGGCTTTAGCGCGTCCTGACTGCTTTGCCAAATGCAGCCACTTTGCGCTGCACTATAAATAACGCTAAAGCATTGGCAACGCATATGGACAAGAACTCTCCCAACCGTCTCCTCGAAGCGGCCATTGAAAATACCGGAGACCGCACCATCGTTTTGGTGGGCTTGATGGGGGCTGGCAAAACCTCCATTGGCCGCAGGCTGGCCGATAAAATGGACTGGCCCTTTGTTGATGCCGATATTGAAATCGAGAAAGCAGCGGGTAAGTCAATTCCTGATATTTTTGCCGAGCATGGCGAAACCCACTTCCGCGATGGTGAACGGCGCGTCATCGCGCGGCTGCTTGAAAATGGCAAACAGGTGCTGGCCACGGGTGGTGGTGCCTTCATGAATGCAGAGACGCGGCAAGCCATCAAGGACCATGCCTTGTCAATCTGGCTGAGGGCTGATCTTGATGTGCTGCTGAAGCGTGTGGCCAAGCGTGGGGGCAGACCCTTGCTGGAAAGCCGAGATCCAGCGGAAGTGCTGCAAAACCTCATCAACCTGCGTTATCCGGTCTATGCCGAAGCCGACCTCACAGTGGAAAGTCTCGATGTGCAGCATGCCCAAATGGTGCATGAGGTGCTGAAAGCGCTGGCAGACTATCGTCCCCAAAAAGTTGAAACACCCCATGACTGATCTGCGCATTGCTGCAACCGTTCCCGTCAGTCTTGGTGATCGGAGTTACAACATCACGATTGGCTCTGGCCTTTTGCCCAATGCCGGCGAAGTGTTGGCTAAACATCTCACGCGTAAAAAAACTGTGATTGTCACAGACGCGAATGTGGCGAAGTTCCATTTGAAGACGTTGCAAGACTCGCTTGAAGCCACAGGTATATCGTCGTCGGCCATTGTCATGCCGCCCGGTGAAGCGACCAAAAGCTATGCCGGACTTGCGGAAGTTTGCGACAAGCTTTTGGGCGCAGGCATTGAACGCAAGGATCAGGTCATTGCCTTGGGTGGTGGTGTGATTGGCGATCTTGCTGGCTTTGCCTCGGCCATTCTCAGGCGTGGCGTCAAATTCATCCAGATCCCGACGTCATTGCTGGCGCAAGTTGACAGCTCGGTGGGGGGCAAGACCGGGATCAATTCGCCCTTGGGTAAAAATCTTATCGGCGCATTCCATCAACCATCCCATGTTTTGATCGATCTGGATTTGTTGAAAACGCTGCCGCAGCGGCAACGCGCTGCGGGCTATGCCGAAGTTGTAAAATATGGCCTGCTGGGAGATGCCGCATTTTACAAATGGCTGGATCAAAACGTGGAGTCCGTCATTGATTGTGCGCAGGGTGCCGTGGACCATGCAGTGCGCGTGTCCTGTGAAACCAAGGCCCGTGTTGTGGCAGAAGATGAAACGGAAACCGGGGTTCGCGCGCTGCTGAATCTTGGCCACACATTTGGCCACGCACTTGAGGCGTCGACTGGTTATTCTGATTTGCTGCTTCATGGTGAAGCTGTGGCTATTGGCATGGTGCAGGCCTTCCGCTTTTCTGAGATGCAAGGTCTTTGCGACGTTGGAACGGCAGATCGTGTGGCAAAACATCTTGTCCGGGCGGGGCTTCCCACCCATATCTCCGCCATAAATGCCGAGCTACCCCCGCCTGACAAAATGGTGGAAATCATGCGGCAGGACAAAAAGGCCTCAGGCGGAAAACTGACATTCATTTTGGTGCGCGGTGTTGGCCAGGCTTTTATTGCACAAGACGTGAACGAAACGGACGTCAAAAAATTTCTTGAAAAGGACATGCAACGACAATGACCTCAGAAATTGGCTATGCCATTCTCTCGATTGTCTGCCTGATATTTGTGTCGGGCTTTTTCTCTGGCGCTGAAACCGGGCTTACCGCGACGTCGCGGGCAAGGCTTACGGAAATTGAAAGGCGCGGCTCAAAACGTGCGGCCATGGCATTGAAGCTCACGGAAATGCCTGAACGTCTGATCGGGTCATTATTGCTTGGAAACAATCTGGCCAACATCACGGCATCGGCCGTTGCAACCGCCGCACTGATCAAGATGTTTGGTGACAGCGGTGCCGTCATCGCGTCGGGCGTGATGACAGTCATCATCCTGATTTTTGCAGAAGTCATGCCGAAGACCTATGCCATTGCTTATCCCGAGCGGGTGGCGCTGGCTGTCGCTCCCATCATGCGTGTTATCGCCGCCATTTTAGGCCCGATCGTTCTGACGGTAGAATTTATTGTCAGGCATACGCTGAGACTTTTTGGTGTCAACATCAATGATGATGCCGGTGTACTTTCTGCCCATGACGAATTGCGCGGGGCCATTGCGCTTCATCACAAGGAAGAGACTCTGGTCAAAACAGATCGTGACATGCTGGGCGGCATTCTGGATTTGAAGGATCTGGAAGTGGCGGACATCATGGTTCACCGTACCAAGATGAAGACGTTGGATGGTGGCCAGTCTTTCAAGGAATTGATTTCGGAAATGTTGGAAAGCCCCCACACGCGAATGCCCGTATGGAAAGGCAATGCCGACAACATTGTTGGCGTGATGCATGCGAAGACCCTTTTCGCGGCGCTTCAAAAAGCCAATGGCGACGCCAGCAAAATCAAGTTGGATGACGTCATGTCGCCGGCATGGTTTGTGCCGGATACACGCCCCCTCGAAGACCAACTCAATGCCTTTCTGCGGCGCAAGGTTCAGCTTGCACTTGTTGTTGATGAATATGGCGAAGTGCAGGGGTTGGTGACGCTCGAAGACATTCTTGAAGAAATTGTCGGTGACATCAAAGACGAATTCGACGGTGTGGCCACAGGTGTGCGCAAGACCCGGGACGGTTCATATGTGGTTGACGGCACCGTGCCCATCCGCGATTTGAACCGCTCTTTCGATTGGCGTTTGCCCGATGAAGAAGCCACCACGCTTGCAGGCCTCGTCATCCACGAAGCACGGATGATCCCGGAACAGGGGCAAGCCTTCTCATTCCACGGCTTTCGCTTTGAGGTTTTAAAAAAGCGCAAGCAGCAGGTCACCTCGTTGAAAGTGACGCCACTGGAAAAACCGTCGGAGGTGGAGGCGTCAGGGTAAAGCTGAGGCTTTTTCGGCCACCACCATGTAATTCACACCCATGTCATTCGACCGCCGCCATTCATTGGCCAGCGGATGATAGGTGACACCACTTTCAGCGACAGTATTGGAGTGGTTGTCAGCCAACCAACCTTTCAGTTCGTCGGGGGTGATGAATTTTTCCCATTGATGGGTGCCTTTGGGAAGCCATCCCAAGATATATTCTGCGCCAACGATACCTAGCGCAAAACTCTTCATGGTGCGGTTCAGCGTGGCCACGAACATCAGGCCAGTGGATTTCAGCATGGAACAGCAGGTAGCGATATAGGCGACGGGATCAGCCACGTGTTCGATGACTTCCATATTGAGGATCACATCGAATTGTTCGCCCGCAGCTGCCAGGTCTTCGGCGAGGCCGGTGCGGTAGTCGATTTCGAGCTCCATCTCCAATGCGTGAACTGATGCGGTTTTGATATTCTTTTCGGACGGATCAACGCCCACAACCGTGGCACCCAGCCGTGCCATGGGTTCACAGAGCAAGCCGCCGCCGCAGCCGATGTCCAGAAAGCGGAGACCTTTGAAGGGTTCGCGAACATAAGGGTCCAAGCCCAACCTCGCGCAGACCTGTTCCTTGATGTAGTCCAGCCGCACTGGGTTGAACACATGCAGCACCCCGAATTTGCCCTTTGGGTTCCACCATTCGGCGGCCATTTTCGAGAATTTCTCGACTTCGGCAGGATCAAGGCTGGGTGGCAGGGACTTTGTATCTATTGTCATCGGCTGAACATCCAAATTTCGCCTGTCCTTATATTGCATAGGCGGGAGGCGTCCACTATTAGAACGGCCAAGCCGTGTCGGGGGTTCAGTCTCACTTTAGGGTTTGGCGCGGGGCATATTGTCCCGGTGCTTGTGGTTTGGTTTTTCGGGATCGGGACAAATGGGCCGTTTGGTCATGAAATTCGGTGGAACTTCGGTTGCGGATATTGACCGCATCCGCAATGTGGCCCGCCATGTAGAACGTGAAGTAAAGGCGGGCCACCATGTGGCCGTGGTCGTGTCAGCCATGTCCGGCACCACCAACCAGTTGGTGGAGTGGTGCCGTCAGGCTGCTGCCGTGCATGATGCGCGGGAATATGATGCTGTAGTGTCTACGGGCGAACAGGTTACTGCGGGTCTTCTGGCGATTGTATTGCAGGATATGGGCATACCTGCACGTTCCTGGGCAGGTTGGCAGATTCCTATTGAGACCGACGGCGTGCACGGTTCTGCCCGCATGACCGGTGTCAATGGTTCGGAAATTCTGAAGCGGATGGAACAGGGCCAGGTGGCAGTCATCACAGGTTTTCAGGGCATGGGACCGGACAAGCGGATTTCGACGCTGGGTCGTGGCGGCTCTGACACGTCGGCGGTTGCCGTGGCTGCGGCGATTGACGCGGCCTGCGATATTTATACGGATGTTGATGGTGTTTACACCGCCGACCCGCGCATCGTCACAGCAGCGCACAAGCTGGACCGGATTTCTTACGAGGAAATGCTGGAGCAGGCTTCGCTTGGAGCCAAGGTGTTGCAGCCGCGCTCAGTTGAACTTGCCATGGTGAAGCGCGTGCCGTTGCAGGTACGCTCGTCATTCGAAGCACCCGATTCGCCGAACCAGAACAAGCCTGACGGCACAGGCCCCGGAACAATTGTATGTGATGAGGACAAGATCGTGGAACAGCACGTTGTCAGTGGAATTGCCTATTCGCGGGATGAAGCCAAGGTTTCAATCCGCCATGTGAAAGACAAGCCCGGTATTTCTGCCGCCATTTTTGGTCCTTTGGCGGATCAGGATATTTCGGTTGATATGATTGTGCAGAACGTATCCACTGATGGTGCTTTTGCCGATATCACGTTCACGCTGGCCCGCAAGGATTTGCGCAAGGCCATCGAGATCATCAACAGTCTCAAGGACAGGGTTGATTTTTCCGAGGTGATGCATTCGGCTGATGTGGCCAAGGTGTCGGTTGTGGGTATCGGCATGCGCAGTCACGCGGGTGTGGCCGCCAAGATGTTCTCGTCGCTGGCCGACAAGGGCATCAATATCCAGGCAATCACAACGTCTGAAATTAAAGTGTCTGTACTTATCGACGAAGCCTATACAGAGTTGGCCGTTCGCGCCTTGCACACGGCTTATGGTTTGGACAAGAAGTAAGAGATGTACTGGTTTGCGCCACGTGGTCCCTCTCCGTCACGCTTCGCGTGCCACCTCTCCCGCAAGCGGGCGAGGAATGAAGAATGATCTGAGGGACCTCCATGGCTAGCTCCACACTTGGCCCGCGTGTCCTGCTCCGACGCTTACGGGAAGTGATGGCGGAGCCGGAGACGGCACAGGCAAAGCTCGACAAGATCGTTCGGCTGATTGCTGCCAACATGGTGGCGGAGGTGTGTTCCATCTATGTGATGCGGGCTGGCAATGTGCTCGAACTTTACGCCACTGAAGGCTTGAAGGCTGAGGCGGTTCACAAGTCGGTTTTGAAGTCAGGCGAAGGTTTGGTGGGTTTGATCGCAGAGCAGGCCATTGGCCTCAACATATCTGACGCGCAACACCACCCGTCCTTCAAATATCTGCCGGAAACGGGCGAAGAGATTTATCAGTCTTTCCTTGGTGTGCCGATCATGCGGGGTGGCTCGGTCATCGGCGTGCTCGTGGTGCAGAATCGCACACAACGCCACTACTCTGAGGAAGAAGAAGAGGCGCTGCAAACTACGGCCATGGTGCTGGCGGAAATCATTGCCTCGGGCGAACTCAAGGAGGTGGCGCGGGAAGTTGCCATCGACGTGGCGCATATTCGCAGTCACCATATCGAAGCGGACAATCTTGCTGACGGCATAGCCCTCGGTTTTGTGGTGCTGCATGAGCCGCGGGTCGAGATTCACCATCTCATCGCTGAAAATGTGCCGCTTGAAGAAAAGCGCCTGATGGCGGCGATTGAACAATTGCGGGCGCAG
>JANMEM010000246.1:0-2958 GCA_031376985.1 Hyphomicrobiales bacterium | reverse complement strand
AACACCAAGGACGCCACCCAGTTTTTCCGCCCACTTGCCGCGCTGGCGAATCATGTGGTCACACTCTCGATCCCCAATGAACCCAACGCTATTCCTGCTGATCAATTGGCCGATACCGTGCGCAGCCAAGGCGCAGAAGCCACAACCACGACTGATGTCACAGATGCAGTGCGGCAGGCTTCATCCCTGAAACCAGCCGCACGGATTTTGATCTGTGGCTCACTTTATCTTGCAGGCCATGTGCTGGCCGCAGAACAGCAAACCGAAATGTCTGCTGTCACCGGCGTGGCCCGTCGTTAGGCGATTGACTGCTCGATCCAGCTCTGCAGCTGGTTCTTCGGCGCCGCACCAACCTTCGTCGAAGCCAGCTTCCCACCTTTGAACACCATCAATGTTGGAATGCCTCGTACGCCATATTTCGAGGGTGACGACGGATTTTCATCGATGTTGATCTTCACGATCTTGACTTTGGGACCAAGTTCCTTGGCAATTTCCTCAAGCGATGGCCCGATCATTTTGCAAGGACCACACCATTCCGCCCAGAAATCCACAACCACGGGAGCGTCGGATTTCAAAACATCGGCTTCGAAAGATGCGTCGGTAACTTTGTGTGTGGACATGGAGTTCTCCAAATTCAAATCGGCTGTGTTACGCCAGAGGTAAGCATCCAACCCGCCGGGGTCAAGCCGTCTCTTTCATCCGCTGGTCAAGAGCTTGTGACAGAAGCTCAGGTGATAACCATGTTACACCTCCGGTCTGCGTCCAAAGCAGGGCAGCGTTGATGCTGTGATCGGGGTAGGCTTGCTGCAACAAGGCAGCATAGCCTGCCATTTGCCGGGCATAGGGATGCTCTGAACTTATGACACCCGGTGGATTGCGATTGGTCTTGTAGTCGACAATATGGACCGTACCAGCCGTGATAGCCAACCTGTCAATGCGTCCCGTGACCCGGCCCAACCCCGGCACAAGCCCTTCGATTGAGACTTCCGATTGTCCATCCTCACCAAATAGATCCGCCAATTCCGGCAGCCGCAACATGCTGTCCATGCGCTTAGCCAAATCTTCTGGAAGCATCAGTCTTTTGGCCAAGGCCGCACCAACAGCCAATCGGCTGTCAGGATCCGCATCTGCCATCACCTCCATGAGGCGATGCGTTGCTATGCCCTGTTCGATGGCTTTCTTGTCAAAACTGTCACTGTCGCGACTGGCCAACAACGGCGCAGTCTTGGGGGAAGCACGTTGAACTGTTTGTATTGCCCAATCAGGCACGCTCACCTCGGCTATGGCTGCGGCTCGTTCTGCATCACGCCAAACAGGTTCGGCGCCGAAGCGCCAAATAGTCAGTGAGGGGTCATCACTGACCACTCGCACGTCCAGCAACCCACTGGCATCCTGCAAGGCAGCGCTCACATGCGGATACCAACTGTCATCGCTCACTTTTTTTGCGTTCAGGCTCCCGCAAATATAAAGTTCATCCGCAGCCCGTGTCATGCCCACATAAAGCAGACGCATCCGTTCAGCTCTCGCCAAATCTTTTACCGAGTTTTTAAGTGCGTCCAGCACCGGAGGAGTCATGAAGGTCTTCGGCTTGAACAGTTGCAAGCCACGCCAAGGCCCTTCCTCCGTCACTTGCACCAATCGCCCGCGTTGTGTGGGCAGAGGGTCTGCCGCGTCTGCCAGAATCACAATTGGTGCTTCCAACCCCTTGGAGCCATGTACCGTCATCAGTCGCACCAGACCGGAACCCGCCTCCATCTCACGTTTGATAATGGTTTCGCCTTGTGACAACCAATTCAGAAATCCTGTCAGCGACGTTCCATATTGCTGTTCATAGTCGAGAGCCAGCGTCAGAAATTCTTGCCCTGCATCATCAGCCTCTTGTCCCAGGCGTGAGAGAATACGCCGTTTCGCCTTTTGCAACACAGAGGCAAAGAACATGTATGGCGTAGCCCCTTGTAACAGGGCTTCAGACAACATGGAATGATTGGGCGAAGCAGCGTCCAACTGTTCCCACAGACTTTGGCCCTTCCGACCATAGGCTAGTTCAAACAATTTTTCCTCAGACTCGGGCTCCGGCACCAGCGGGCTCTTCAACACGCAAGCCAGTGCATGGTCATCCTGCGGCAACCGGATGAATTGTCCAAGCATCATCATGTCCTGCACAATCAGGCTCTCTTGCAACTTCAAACGGTCTGCACCGGCAACCGGAACACCATGCCTGCGCAGCGCCCCGATCAGTGCATTGAACAATACATTGCGGCTTTGCAGCAAAATCAGAATGTCACCCGCGCCAACTGTTTCTTGGCGTCCGGAAATTTCACGCTTGCCAATCCAGC
The DNA here is from genome assembly GCA_031376985.1 of Hyphomicrobiales bacterium. Lineage (GTDB taxonomy): Bacteria > Pseudomonadota > Alphaproteobacteria > Rhizobiales > Aestuariivirgaceae > Aestuariivirga. The sequence goes on along the minus strand of JANMEM010000246.1, from coordinate 622 downwards.
TTTTAATGGTGAGAGCAATGCGCTCGGCCAATTTCAAGCGCGGATGGCTTCGCGTAAGGGCGTCGACAGGTGCCCGCCAACTGCTCTGCTCCTCCAACTCGTCAGGGCGTACAATGTCCCAGAGTTCGACGAGCCCAATACGATCTTTTGCAAATGCTGTATGATCCCGTTCATCGGCAGCGCGAGAGCCAAACCCGGTGCGGGCCGCTTGTCCCGGCGCAAACACCCGGTCCACAACATTCAAGACCTGTTCTGTGCTGCGATAGGAAATTGACAGGTCCACCACATCAAGCTTGTCCTGCAAGTTCTGCAATCCATCACTGAACCACACCCGTGCAGATTCAAACGCTGCAATATCAGCACCCTGAAAACTGTAGATCGACTGCTTGATGTCACCCACGGCAAACACCGTGCGCCTTCGGCCTTGCTCATCATGCAGGGCGGTAAAGAATTCGCCCGCCAGCGCCCTGATAATGGTCCATTGCGCAGGGCTCGTATCCTGCGCTTCATCAACAAGAATATGCGTGAGGCCCTTGTCGAGTTTATAAAGCACCCACTGTGCAGCTTCATGGCTGTTCAGCAATTGCGCCGTGCGGGCAATCAAGTCGTCAAAGTCGTATAG
>JANMEM010000244.1:0-3298 GCA_031376985.1 Hyphomicrobiales bacterium | reverse complement strand
CCTTGGTGGCAATGCGACCTGCAAACTCATTGTGAAAAAAGTCCATGGATTGGCGAAGCATGTATCGATGTGCCAGCCAGCGAATGCGCATGGCGAAATTGCCGCGAAGGCCCTGATTTTCAATTGAATCCGCTACGGCTGTGACAATCGGTTGAAACAACATGGCAAGCCCTGCATAGAACAGCAGTTGCCATTTATTATTCTCCCAGAAAGTGGCGCGATCAGCTTTGCCGAGAATATCAACTAGCTGGCCGATGTATGCGAAGACGCGAACCTCGATGATCGCGAGAACAATCGACAATGCAAAGCCGACCACGAGCATGGGGAAAAAAGGCCGGGTGAAATGCCTGATAAAGCCCCATGTGGTTGCTGGCGGTTTGCCGGGCTGTTCCGCCGGAAATGAATCGACGCGCGTTTCCAGCCAATTGAAGAACCGGTTCATTTGAAAACCATTGTGTTGGAGTGAGCGGGCGGGGATACGCTTCTGCTCGCTGAGTCTGGCTCAGCCCTCCTGTATATCGGTTTAAGCTGCTTCCGACAACTCTGCCCTTTGCAGGGCTGCCTTGAGGGCTGCAATGCACAGGGGATCGAACGCAGTGCCCACGTCCTTGTCCATGATTTTGAAGGCGTCAATTGGCGACATGGCTTTGCGATAGGGACGGTCTGCGGTCAGCGCGTCGAACACGTCGGCTGTGGTGACAATTCGCGTATCCAAACCGATGTCTTCGGCTTTCAATCCGTGGGGATAGCCTTTGCCGTCGAGACGTTCGTGGTGGCCGCCTGCAATGTCTGCCATGTCGGCAAAGGCGGCGACCTCCTTTAGGATAGCCGCCGAATGCACGGGATGGCTTTTGATCACGGCAAATTCTTCATCGGTCAGCTTGGCCGGCTTGTCGAGAATGGTATTGGATATTGCAAGTTTGCCGATGTCGTGAAGCAGGGCGGCGCGGCGCAACCAGCGACGGCGTTCTGCAGTTTGACCCAATTCTTCGGCGATCAAATCGGTGAACAAGGCCACACGGTCTGAATGGCCAGCGGTAAAGGGGCTCTTTGAGTCGATAACCATGGCAAACCCCTGGGCCACGCGGTCCAGGTCATCTTCGCTGCTAAGGCGAATGTTTTCCCGCGGTTCAAGGCTCAAGACGTGGGCCCGCAATTGCGGGGAGGTGAGGGGTTCCCACAGACCGTCCCAATCGGCCAGAGCAAGAAAGACCTCCACAAGGTCCGGGGCAAACCATGTTCCGGAGCGGTTTTGGATTTCGCGGATGGCGGCGTCTTTACCAGCCGAGGCGTGGAACACATCGGCCACTTGCGCCATCAATGCAATCTGGGCGGCGGTTGGTATATCACGGGCGGCGATACAGTCTGGCTTGCCGCGACCGTCCCAATGTTCATCAAGATGCTGAATGGCCTTGGCGACATTTTCGGAAAAGCCCATTTGCCGGGCGATGTCTGCACCGCGATGACAGCGGGCTTCAATCAATTCCCGCGAAATCTCGCCGCCGTTGCGCATGATGTTGATGACGGCGCGAAAGCGTTCGGCCATGCCACTTTGCAGGCCGGTGTGGGAGAGAACAAACCGCAAGGCCTGCGACAGACTGCCGTCGATGAGTTTGAAATCGGCTTTGAATTGCTGGTCGTCGGCCAGATAGAGCTGGCAAATGCGGGCGGCGTTGGAGGAGCAGCCAAGGTCTTTCAGCAACAGTGTGTAGTAAAGCTCTGACAAATCGGCAGTGCTCAGGTTGATGGCCTTGCCGATATGCGTGCCAATCCAGCAAGCGCGGACGCAATGACCTTTGGGTTGACCTTCGGTCAAATCCAGGGCGTGGGAGAGGGCGCCCAGAAGCTCTGCACTGCGGATAGAGTGTGTCATGCTGCATTGTGATAGCGCCAGTCTTAAAACGGGGTAAAGGCTGGGCGTCATGGCAAGTTTTTCCCGAATCCTTCCGCTGACGATTGCGGCGGCCCTGTTCATGGAACAGATGGATTCCACCATTATCGCCACGTCCTTGCCGGATATTGCCAAGGATTTGGGCACGAGCCCGGTGTCGCTGAAGCTGGCATTCACCACTTATTTGCTGGGCCTTACAGTGTTCCTTCCGATCAGTGGCTGGATGGCGGACCGCTTTGGGGCGAAGACCATTTTCCGCTTCGCCATTCTGGTTTTTACTTTGGGGTCAGTGTCATGCGGGTTTGCCCATTCGCTGGAATGGCTGGTGTTTTCGCGCGGCGTGCAGGGCATGGGCGGGGCCATGATGGTTCCGGTGGGGCGGATTATTCTGCTGCGTTCGGTGCCGAAGGCTGAGCTTTTGGATGCGATAGCGTGGCTGACCATTCCTGCGCTGATCGGGCCAGTGCTTGGGCCGCCGATTGGGGGTTATATTACAACGGTTTATGACTGGCGGTGGATATTCTGGTTGAACCTGCCGTTTGGTGTCATTGCGCTGGCTTTAGCGACGTGGCTGATGCCGAACGTAAAGGCGGAGGTGCCGCCTCCACTGGACTTCAAGGGATTTGCGTTGTCCGGGCTTGGGTTGTCCTTATCGGTGTTCGGGTTGACGGTGGCGGGGCGCGGCTTGTTTACCGGTTATCAGGTGATTGCCATGATCATCATCGGGTTGCTGTTGCTGGTGGCCTATTGGTTTCACGCGCAAAGGGCGGCGGCACCTATTCTTGATCTCAAGCTGATGCGGTTTCCGAGTTTTCAGCATTCGCTGATCGGCGGCAATGTGTACCGGATTGCTGTGGGGGCCACGCCGTTTCTGATCCCGTTGATGTTGCAACTGGGGTTTGGATTTACGGCGTTTCAGAGCGGGCTGGTCACATTTGGCTCAGCCATTGGTGCTGTCTTGATGAAATTCACAGTGTCGCCACTGGTGCGCCGCTTTGGCTATCGTAACCTGCTGATCATAAATGGCGTGCTGAGCTGCGTGATGTTTGCTGTGAAGGCCAGCTTCACCGCGACTATGCCCGTGCTGCTGATGTTTGGCATTTTGCTGGTGTCAGGTTTTCTGCGGTCTTTGCAATTTTCGGCGCTGAACACGCTGGCTTACGCCGACATCGACAACCGGGATATGTCGCGGGCCAATGCGCTCTACACAGTGATGCAGCAGTTGTTTCTGGCCCTGGGTGTGGCAGTGGCGGCTTTTCTGTTGGATGCGCGGTTATGGTGGTTTGGGCGTGACACGCTGGTGGCGGGGGATTTCTCGTTTGCGCTGCTGGTGGTTTCGGCGATCTCGATTTTCGCGTTCTTCTCCTATGTGAAACTGGATGCGGGGGCAGGGGCGTCGATTTCCGG
>JANMEM010000243.1:0-2286 GCA_031376985.1 Hyphomicrobiales bacterium | reverse complement strand
GGCAAGACCCAACCTCACCGTGGTCCTCAACTGCCTTACCCGCCGCATCGTTCTCGACGGCAAACGCGCCATCGCCATAGACATCATCCCGGAGGACGGCCCGGAACAGCGCGTTCACGCGGCACAGGAAGTTCTGCTCAGCGCTGGCACCGTAGGTTCCGCCCGCCTGCTGCAACTCTCCGGCATCGGCTCAGCAGAACATCTCAAATCCGCAGGCATCACACCACTGCATAATCTGCAAGGTGTTGGTTCCAACCTGCAAGACCACGTCGATATGTGTGTCATCGCCGAATGCAACGGCGACCACACGTTCGATAAATATGGCAAACCCCATTGGGCCGCAATCGCTGGCTTGCGCTATCTGCTCACCAAATCCGGTCCTGTCGCGTCTTCGCTGTTCGACTCCGGTGGCTTTTGGTATGTCGATGAAAATGCCGACGCACCCGATATGCAGTTCCACGTCGGCATGGGGTCCGGAATTGAAACCGGAATCGCAAAACTCGAACACGGCGGCCTCACCATCAACTCCGCCTATATGCGTCCGCGCTCCCGTGGCACCGTGCGTTTGAAGAACGACAATCTCAATGAACCGCCCTTGATTGATCCCAACTACTGGTCAGACCCGCATGACCGCGAAATGTCGCTGCGCGGCGTCCGCATGGCCCGCGAAGTTCTGAAGCAACCCGCCCTCAAGGATTTCATCCTCGGCGAACGTGTTCCCGGCCTTGATGTAACGTCTGATGAAGCCCTGATCGACTACGGCTGCCGCATGGCCAAGACCGACCATCACCCCACGTCGACCTGCGCGATGGGCGTGCAAGATGATTCAGTCGTGGGCCTCGACCTGAAAATCCACGGCCTCAAAGGCATCCGTGTCATCGACGCCTCAATCATGCCGCGCGTTGTCTCCTCCAACACCAATGCCACCGTAATCATGATTGCAGAAAAAGCCGCAGACCTTATCCTGTCATCATGACAAAACCAAAAATGAACGGTGCCGAGTCTCTGGTCTACACCCTCGTTGGCCACGATCTCAAAATCTGCTTTGCAAACCCCGGCACCAGTGAAATGCATTTCGTGGCAGCACTTGATCGCATTCCCGGTTTGCGCTGCATTCCCGGCCTGCAGGAAAACGTGGTCACCGGCATGGCCGACGGTTACGCCCGCATCACACGCGAACCCGCCGTCACCCTGCTGCACTGCGGCCCCGGCCTCGCCAATGGTTTGGCCAACATCCACAACGCCAAACGCGCCCGCGTACCAATGCTCAACATCGTCGGCGACCATGCCAGCTATCACAAACCCTTCGACCCACCCTTGGCGCAGGACACACAGGCGCTGGCGAAAACTGTTTCGCAATTCGTCAGGACATCACGCAAATCGTCATCTGTCGGCAAAGACGCAGCACTCGCCATACAGGCGGCCCGCACAGCACCTGGCCAAATCGCAACCCTGATTTTGCCGTCAGATGCCTCATGGAACGACGGCGGCAAAATAGCAGCGCCATTGCCAGTGCCAAAACAACCAAAAATCAGCTCTGCCGCAATCCGCAATGCTGCGAAACTTTTGCGTGAAAAACGCAATGTCCTGATCCTACTCGGCGGTGACGCAGTCCGCGCTGCACCTCAAATTCACGCCGCTGCAATCGAAGCCAAAACCCGGTGCCGCATCATGGCCGAATGCTTCAACGGCTTGCACCAGCGTGGTGCCGGACGCCTGCCCTTGCTCCGCGTTCCCTATCCAGCACACCTCGCCATCGAAGCATTGAAAGATGTGGAACACATCATCACCGTCTGCGCCCGACCGCCCCTCGGCTTCTTCGCCTATCCCGGTTTGCCCTCATATCATGCACCGGCAACAGCCAGCGTCATAGCACTGTGTGACGTAGATCAAAATGCCGAAGAAGCCTTGAAAGCGCTGGCCGACGAACTTGGTGCAAAACCACAAGCCCCACTTTCATTCCCAAAACACCCGATCCCGAAAGGGCTTCCCTCTTCCGCAGGCCTTGGCCAGATGCTGGGCGCTGTCATTCCTGATAGTGCCATCATCGCCGAAGAAGCCATCAGCCTAGGCGGCGAAATGTTGGCAAACTCTTTTGGTGCAGCCCCCCACGACTGGATGATGGTGACGGGCGGTGCCATTGGTTACGGCATGCCCTGTGCCACGGGTGCTGCCGTTGCTGGCCAAGGTCGCCGCGTCATCAATGTGCAGGCGGACGGTTCGGCCATGTACACGATACAAGCCTTGTGGACGCAAGCCCGCGAGAAATTACCGGTCACCACCGTC
>JANMEM010000221.1:0-5954 GCA_031376985.1 Hyphomicrobiales bacterium | reverse complement strand
AAAACGGCACTCACGCCAGAGTCTTGTACAATGCCTGAGAACACCAGCGAGTCCAACGTAGCGACAACACCGCTGTTCACTGTCACTACCGTGTCATTTCCGCCACCCGTCAAGGTGATGTCTGCATCGCCGTCGCCATTGGTGTCACCGCTGATGCTGACGTTATTGCTCAGTATGAGACCGCTGGCGAGGTTGATGGTGCCGGTCATGCCTGCGGTGAAAACAATTTTGTCAAACCCTTGGTCAGAATTGGCCAGTGTCAGCGCCGCACGCAAGGATCCCACACCCTGGTCATTCAAGTTGGTGACAGTGAAGAGGTTGCTTTCCGAGGCTCCAATATCGACTGTACCTTGCTGAATGCGAAGATTGCCGTTGGCGTCTGTGGCGAGTGCTGCGGCACCTGCATTGCTGCCCGCATTGAGCAACACGCTGTTGGGCTCAACGATTTGACGTGTTGCCGTGGTGCCGCCGTGAAACCCCAAGGCACCCAGACCAATATTGGGAACACCAATGAAACTCGACACGTTTGTAGTGATGGAGGTGGCTGTGCCAAAAATACTGTTGGTCGCAGTATTCACTGTGCCGACAATATCACTTTCAGGGCCGCTTGGTCCGGCAAAGTTATCAGCCACCACAGTATTGGTCAGTGATACAATGTTGGTGTTGCCAGAGATAGCAATGGCACCGCCGGAATAGGGCGTCCCAACGCCATCTGAATTGGCGCGGTTTTCGGTGATGGTGCTGCTGCTGATGTTGACAACAGCTCCAAAATTTATATCAATACCTCCACCATCGGCCTTGGCTAAATTGCCGTTAACAGTGACATTGGCCAGGGTCAGGCTGCCACCCAAGATGGAAATCCCGCCAGCAAAACGGGACAAGTTGGCACTTATCAGGGTAGTGGAAATGCTGACGGCAGTGCTATTGCTGGAAATGCCTCCACCTGAATAGGTCGATTGGTTGCCTATTATTGAGCAGTCCGCAATCGTCAAAGTGCCAAGGTTGGTTTGTATCGCGCCCCCGTTGGCAGACAGTCCGCTTGTCATCTGCAGGCTCTGCAACACAACATCCGTGCCAGCTCCGGTCTGGTTGAAAATCCGCTGGGTGCCGCCTCCCGAAAGTGTGATGTCGGCTTTGCCGTCGCCGTTGGTGTCGCCGCTGATAGAGACATCGTCCGTGAGATCGAGGTTGCCGCCAGAAAGTGTGATGGTGCCCGTAAGGCCAGCCGAAAACACAATGGTATCGGCCACACCAATCGATGCATTTGCGTCAACCAGTGCTTGCCGGAGCGAGCCAGCGCCAACATTGTTCAGGTTTGTAACGACAATGGTGGCCATGAGACTACTCCTCTTTCAAACGTCCATGTTGAAAGTTTTCTGGCCCCGTGGAAAAATCCTACGCGCAAAAATCAGTTACGACAAGATGTGCCTGACAAGGGCCGAACTGGTCGAAATTTGTGGCAACCAGGTTGCCGAAAGCAGGGAGTTCGAAGCACAGCGCCATTTTCGGAACACCGCTGGCCACCTTGTTTTGCCGCATAGTTGACTGAACTATCCCGCCACCGGCAAAAAGAAAAACGCAATCGCCAGCAGCAGATAAACGCCCAGCAACATTGCACCCTCCAACCAATTTGACTCCCCGTCACGCGCCACACTCGCCGTAATCAGCGTGGCCCCCACCAGTGCCGCCAGTTCCAGCGGGCGGTGAATGACAAGGTCCATGGGCTTTCCCATCAGATAGGAGGCGATGACCAATATGGGCGCCACAAGCAATGCAATCTGGATCGTTGCACCCAAAGCAATCTGAATGCTGATGTCCAGTTTGTTTTTGATGGCAAACACACTCGCCGAATGTTCCGCCGCGTTGCCGACGATGGGAATGATAATCATGCCCGCAAACACTTCCGAAAGCCCCAGGCCCTTGCTGAAGCCTTCGAGTGATCCCACCAAAGTTTCAGACAGCCACGCCACCACCAACGTACAACTTATCAAAGTGGCAACGGACCGCCCGACCGACCATGACGGACCGTCGTGAATGTCATCACTGGCTGAAATCAGATCCCTGTGGGTCACCAGACTGAACACCAGATTGCAAACATAAAGTCCGATCAGAACAAAACTGGCGGCAAGCGCGAATTGTCCGTCGCTGATTTGCGTCTGCGCTGCGGATATGCCGTCACCACGCTCGGTGAAATCAAACAGGGCCGGCACGATGAACGCAATCATCACAATCAGCAACAGGCTGGACAGTGAACCTGCTGCCTGTTTGCTGAAGGTCTGTTTTTTATATTTGAGGCCACCCAGAAAAAACGCCATGCCCAAGACCAGTAACATGTTGCCGATCATCGAACCCGTAATCGACGCCTTCACCACATCGGTCTTTCCTGCCTGCAACGCGAAGAAGGCAATGATCAATTCCGTGGCATTGCCAAACGTGGCATTCAGCAACCCGCCAATAGTGGGCCCCGCCTTGACCGCGAGATTCTCAGTCGCCTGCCCCATCATGGCGGCAATTGGCACGATTGAAAGCGCAGCGGCGATGAACACGAGCGAATCGTTGGCATGAACGAAAAATTCGAGAATGATCGTGACGGGAATGAAAACCAGAAGCCATTTGAGCATGTGGAACATTAATCAGAGGGCCGGCCAAAACACAACGCGCTTTTCCAAAAAAGCACCTTCCCATCCGCCAGAGCCTCCCCCATATTGCGCCTTCCATGCGCATCCTCATCCTTCACGCCCATCCGCGTCCCTCATCTTCCATTGTCCAGCGGGCGCTCAGCAGCACCGCAAGATCAATCGCAGGTGTCACCTTCCACGACCTCTACGCCGCCTACCCTGACTTCGGCATTGATGCGGCCCGTGAACAGGCGCTGTTGCTGGCCCATGACATCATCATTCTGCAACATCCCTTCTATTGGTATTCCTCCCCCGCCATCATCAAAGAATGGCAGGACATCGTACTGGAGTTCGGCTGGGCCTATGGGCCGGGTGGCGACAAGCTGCACGGCAAGTTCATGATGCAAGCGATGTCGACGGGCGGCGCTGAAGGCTTCTATCACCCCAAGGGTCGCAACCGTTTCAGCGTAGAAGATTTGCTGCACCCCTTCAACCAGACGGCACACCTCTGCGGCATGGCCTATCTCAAGCCCTTTCTTGTCTATGAAGGCCGCCGCATTTCCGATGATGAGTTGGAAGGCCACACCTCGCGCTACCGCGACCTGTTGACGGATATCGTTGACGGAACATTCAATCCCCTCAAACATCAGGCCGAGGGCTACACCTTGCCAACAAATTTCAAAACAGGAGCCCGCCCATGAACGAGCTGCTGTTCGGTGCCATGATCTATCTCGCTGCCGCCGTCATCTCTGCCCCGATCGCAACCAGATTGCGACTGGGCTCGGTACTTGGCTTCCTCATCGCAGGTGCCATCATTGGCCCATCGGCCCTCAATATCGCAGGCGCGTCCGGTGACGTCATGCACTTTGCCGAATTCGGCGTCATCGTCATGCTGTTTCTTGTCGGTCTCGAACTGGAACCCTCACGCCTCTGGTCATTGCGCAAACAAATTTTTGGCCTCGGTCTGCTGCAAGTGGTCTGCGTCGCGGCCTTCGTCGGTGCTGCCTCGCTGATCATCACCAGCGGCTGGCGCGAAAGCCTCGCCATCGGCCTGATCCTCGCCCTGTCCTCAACCGCAATCGTTCTACAAACCCTGCAGGAAAAAGGCTTGCTGAAAACACCAGTCGGCCAATCCATATTCTCCGTGCTGCTGTTTCAGGATATTGCCGTCATTCCCATCCTGGCGCTGTTGCCCCTGATCGCCATCACCACGGGCACTGCCGACGAACACAGCACATCGCTGATTTCAGGCCTGAATGTGTGGGTCCAAACCCTGATCACCTTCGGCGTCATTGGTAGCATATTGCTGGCGGGCCGCTATCTCATGCGACCTTTGTTCCGCATCGTCGCAGCCACCAATTCCCGCGAAATCTTTGTGGCCCTTGCACTTTTGTTGGTCGTCGGCATCACCGTGTTGATGAACCTGATAGGCCTGTCTCCTGCCTTGGGCACATTCCTCGCAGGCGTGGTACTGGCCGACAGTGAATACCGCCACGAGCTTGAAATGGATTTGCAGCCCTTCAAGGGCCTACTGCTTTCAACGTTTTTCATCGCAGTCGGCGCAGGTATGGATTTTGCATTGTTCAAAGCCCAACCGTTGCTTTTGGCCACTGGCGTCATCGCATTCATTTTCATCAAACTGGCAATACAGTTTGCGCTGGCCAGAATATTCCAAATGCCACCACCCGAACAAAGCCGCTTCAGCTTTGCACTGGCGCAAGGCTCTGAATTTGGCTTCGTTCTCATCACATTCGCCGTTGGCTTGGGCCTGCTTGGCGGAAACCTGCCGGGTCTGCTCACCGCTGTCATTGCGCTCTCCATGGCCGCAGCGCCGCTGTTGATGATGTTCGACGAAAAGGTTTTGCAGCCGCGCTTTGCCGACGGCAATTTTCTGCGCGATCCTGATACCATCACCCACGACGGCGTTGACGCCATCATCGCAGGCCACGGCCGTTTCGGCATGACCATCGGTCGCCTGCTCAATGCGCAGGGCTACCGCACGTCCGTGCTGGATGTTGACTCGTCGCAAGTCGACAACTTGCGCAAATTCGGTTTCAAGGTGTTTTATGGTGACGCTCTGCGTATGGACCTGCTGGAAGCCGCAGGTGCCAAAGAAGCCAAGCTGCTGGTCATCGCTTTGGATGATCGTGATAAAGTGACGGAACTGGTCAAGCTGGCCCAACAGAACTATCCCAATCTGGAATTGTTCGCCCGCGCCTATGATCGCCCCCATGCGCAGGAACTCATGCGTGAAGGCGTCAAGAGCGTTCACCGCGAACTTTTCGGCTCCTCCCTTGATATGGGCAAAGACGCCTTGATAGCACTTGGCAACCACCCCTTTGAAGCCGAACGCGCTGCGCGCACATTTCGCCATCACGATGAGACAATGATGCGAAAGGCCGCAGAGTTTTCCGGTGACGAACAAAAGCTCATCGACCTTGCAAAACAATCACGCGCTGAAATCGCAAAGGTGTTTGCTGCGGACCGCAGTGACGAACAACCGAAAGGCGATAGGGCCTGGCATGATGAAGATGGAGAACGCAGCTGAACGACAATCATTTGCCCATTTGTGCTTCAAGCTTGTTGATCAATCGGAAACCAGCATAGTCTGGGCGGCTGTAAACGCGCTGATGGTAGACGTTGAAATAGCTCTGCACCCGTCGCTTGCTTGTTTCCCAAAAAGCTGGATTGGCAGCAATGAATTCAGCCAGTACTGCAACCGAATGGGGTGTCAGAGCGGCATCAATATCAATGAGAATTTCAGCGATGTATTCGCCGATCAATGTCACAATGAATGGCGCAGTCCACGGCCGCAAATCTGTAAGTAGGTCACGCGCAGCCCGTTGACGCTGAAAGCCATCGTTGCTGCGGGATTGCAGGCAGCGAACCATCAACCATTGATTGCTTCCGGGCTGCAAGCTAACGCGATCCGTTACGAAACGAAGGCGCGACGGCAGCAACACCTCTTCGCCCTTCACGAACAAGCCGACCTGCTCCGTCCATTGCGAGGCAGTCGTAAGCTGCACCACAACGCTGGCCGCCACTTGCGCCTCTTCCCGTAAACTCAACGGAAAAGCCTGGACCAGCAAAGCGGCACCAAATTCGGTCTTCATTTCGTTTTGTCTGTTCACAGCAGGGGGATAGCCTCATCTTCCGGGACTGCTATAACACCATCATGACCCAGCCCCAATCCAATCTCCATGACATCAAAATCGACCCGCGCAATCTCAACATCCTGATTTCAGTCAACGGCCAACTTGTGCCCCGCGCCGAAGCCATGGTGTCGGTATTCGATTCTGGTTTCATTCTCGGTGATGGCGTGTGGGAAGGATTGCG
>JANMEM010000201.1:0-3850 GCA_031376985.1 Hyphomicrobiales bacterium | reverse complement strand
TGTCTCCCCACGGGGGCGGGTTCCGGCAATCGGGCGTATTGACACTTTGCCTTCGCGAACACGAACCAGAATTTCCGGACTGGAGCCGACGACTGCAAAGCTGTCGAAGTTGAGATAATATAAAAACGGAGAAGGATTGACGCGGCGCAATGAACGGTAAAGTGCAAACGGCGGCAAGGTGAATTCGGTTTCGAAACGCTGGGACAACACCACCTGAAATATGTCACCTGCCGCGATATATTCCTTGGCCTGCAACACCATGACTTTGTATTCATCGGGCGAAGTATTCGAGGTTTGCGGTTTGATGGGAAGTGCATCAGCCTCGCGCAACGTCATATCAAGGGGACGATCGAGCGCATCCACCACTTCGGAAATACGCTCGGTGGCGCGAACATAGGCCGCTTTTGCTGACACTCCTTTGTCGACGTACACCGGAGTCGTTACAGCCACCTCATCTTTCACGCTGTCAAAAATGGCCATAACAGTGGGGCGGATCATCATGCCGTCAGGCAAGCCCAAAACGTCCGGATTCTGGTCCGGCAAGTGTTCCATCCAGCGCACGGCATCGTAGCCCAGATAGCCAAACACTCCTGCTGCCATAGGAGGTGCGTCTTCCGGCAATCTGATTTTGCTTTCCGCCAACAAGGCGCGGAGTGCATTTAAAGGCAAGAGTGTTGATACCTCGAAGGGTCCATCCGGGTCAGCCAGTGCCCTCCGGTTGATTGAGGCTTTGTCGCCAATGACTTTCCAGATCAGATCAGGGTGCATGCCAATGATGGAATAGCGCCCACGCACAGCACCCCCTTCAACGGACTCCAGCAGAAAAGAATAGCGGGCATTGCGCGACAGCTTGAGCATGGCCGATACGGGCGTTTCAAGGTCGGCTACAAGGCGGTGCAATACAATTTGAGCTTCGCCTCGCTCATAGGCAGCGGTAAAAGCGTCATAATCCGGGGTGAAATTCATATCCTTGGTCCTGAATGGGAGGGTGCGAGATCATTGCGATTGAGTGGTTCCGCTGATTTCTCGCCACAACTCTTCATTCATAGTTACGTTCGCTCCCGCGCGGGCCGATTTCAGATAGCTGTCCAGCAGGTCGCTGCCCAAGCCCTGTTTTGCAAGGTCGGCAACTTCCTTGGCACCCGCAGATGCGCCCGCAACGGGCAAAGTCACCTTTGACACCTCAATGATGCGGGCGGATTTGCCATCTCCTTCAAGAGCCCAGGTGAATGACTTTTCAGGGACGCTGAACAGAGCCAAAGTTGCAATGCCATCAAACTCTTCCGACGTGGCATTGCGCTTCAGCCCGGTCACAGTCTTGATGGTGCCATTCAGTTCGGTGACTATCGTTTCAAACTTCGTATTTGTGCCCGCTTTTTCAACAATCCCCTTGGCCTTGTCAGCCGCAAGTGTGCGCAGCTTGGCGGCCACCCAATCGGCTTTGACCTGCTCCTTGACTTCGCTCATGGGTTTGATTGCAGACGGGATCACTTCGCGGACATCATACCAAACGTAGCCATCATTCACTTGCAGTGCGTCATTCTCAAGACCTACGTCGCTGGCGAAGGCCGCTTTCAGAACTTCATCCTGGGCCGGCAGTGTCACAGGCTTTGCTGCCTTGTCGACGCCGGATGCGCTGACTGCGGGTACGACGATGACCTGGATGCCTGCTTTTGAAGCTATATCCTCGAATTTTGTTTGTTGGGCACGGGCATCTTCCACTGCGTCATAGACTGATTGGATTTCTTCCTGCGCCTTTTGCAATTGCAGCCGTTGTTTCAAGACAGTTGAAATGTCAGCCAAGGTTGGTTGATGTGCCGGGATCACTTTCACGGCTTTCAGCAAAGCGGTATTCAGCGAGCCAGCTATTGGCGCACTGACTGTTCCTTCTTTGATAGAAAATGCAGCTTCAGCAATTTTCTCGTCTAGAAAGTCGGTTTTCACGCTGCCGTTGAACGATATGTCATTGGCCTTCTGGCCCAATTCAGTGGCGATTTTTTCAAGATCTTCGCCAGCATCAACTCGGGCCTTTGCTTTTTCTGCAGCGGCGACATCGGCAAATGACACTTGAATGATGTCGCGCTTTTCCGGAATAAAATATTCTTCCTTGAAAGTGTTATAGGCGTCTGACAATTCCTGCTCAGACACCTGAATTTTCGAGGCCATGTCTGATGGTTCCACTTTCAGCACGACGATGGAACGATACTCAGGTGCCGTGTAGGCAACAGGTGTCGATTCATATTGCTTCTTGAGTTCATCATCGGTTGGTGCCGGAACGTCAGTTGCCGTGACACTGAAGGTCACATAGCGGCCGTCACGGGTTTCGTCACGGTAGCGTGCCAAGGCATCGAGCATGGTGCGGGGCAGGGTCACATTTTCTCCAGCAAGCCCAGTCATGGTTTGTCGCATAATGTTTGAATTTTGCTGTGCGAAGTAGCCTTGTTCATTCATTCCGTTTTGCTGCAACAGACTGCGGAAGCGGTTGACGTCGAACTTGCCGTTTGTATCGAGAAAAATCTTTTCTTTCTGAACAACAGAGGCCACAGCTTTATCGCCAATCTGGATTCCAAGGCGAGCGGCTTGCGCATCAATTGACGCTTGCGAAACCATGCGGTCCAACACCTGCTTGTCGACACCCAGTTTACGGGCTTCTTCAATGGTGACGTTGGTTCCGGATTGCTGGCTCATTTGCTGAAGGGTTCGCTTCAGCTCCTGCTGGTAATTTTCACTGTCGATCACCTTGCCGCCAACGGTGGCGAGGTCCTGTTTGAACAAGCCGCGTATTGTGGCCGACACGTCCATGGACGATACACCCAACAGTGCGAACACCGCCATGACCAAGCCCAGCAGCAGTTTTGCTATCCAGGTCTTGGCACCGTTTCGCAGAGTCTCCATCATGACGCGTATTCCCTGTTCAAAAAAGCGCGCCGTGGATCGGGGCCAGCGGCGCATGATTGGTTTCCCGACCATAATAGGTATGCAACGGCGTCTGGGCAAGCCAAGGATTTCAATCTATTTTCCACTTGAGGTGCGCCGCTCAGGAAGGCTAAGTCTCCACGCGAAACTGAAACAGGGACGACACATGCCAAACACGATCAAGCCACTGGTTGCCGGAAACTGGAAAATGAACGGCTCCACTGCCATGCTGAAAGAGCCACGTCTGCTGGCTGGCATGATGCGCGGCGTCAAAACGAAGTGTGACATTCTCGTGTGTCCGCCTGCCATTCTCACGCGACGTATTCGTGGCGTGCTGGCAGGCTCCAAAATCAAGGTCGGCGGCCAGGATTGCCACGCCGCTGCGTCGGGTGCCCATACTGGAGACATTTCAGCGGAAATGCTGTCGGATGCTGGGGCCTCCTACGTCATTGTTGGTCACTCCGAACGCCGCACCAATCATAAAGAAAATGATGCAACCGTAGCCGCCAAGGCGAAAGCGGCGCACCGGGCCGGGCTGGTGGCTATCATTTGCATTGGGGAGACCCTGGAGCAACGCAAGGGGGGGCAAACCCTTTCGGTTTTATCCGAACAGTTGAAGGGTTCAATCCCTGAAGGCTCGACAGCTGCAAACACGGTGATCGCTTATGAACCAGTTTGGGCCATTGGCACGGGGCTTACGGCATCAACCGCCGAAGTGGCCGAAGCTCATACACACATACGCAACGACATTGGCAAAATCATGGGTGAAGAAGGCCCGAAGACTCGCATTCTGTATGGTGGTTCTGTCAAGCCATCGAATGCTGTGGAACTTATGGGGGCTGCCAATGTCAACGGCGCTCTGGTGGGTGGTGCGAGTTTGAAAGCGGCTGATTTCATTGGAATCATAAAGGCTTACATGTGACACTTGAGAACA
>JANMEM010000140.1:0-2372 GCA_031376985.1 Hyphomicrobiales bacterium | reverse complement strand
TTCGGAATATTCTATGATCGCAGCGGGAAGCCCCGTCTCCTGATATTTACCGATGGCATGACCCTCTGTGTCGGTGAGCGGACCATTGTGTTTGACCAAGCCTTCGAGTGTTTCCCATGTCAAATTCAATCCATCAAATTGCGCGTAACGTCGTTCCAGCCGCGTTACAATGCGAAGCGACTGGGCATTGTGGTCAAAGCCACCGTGCTGTTTCATCAAACCGTCCAGCGCCCTTTCGCCCGCGTGGCCAAACGGCGTGTGTCCGAGGTCATGGGCCAAAGCCAGAGCTTCTGTCAGGTCTTCGTCCACATTCAAGGCCCGCCCGATAGCGCGGGCGATTTGCGCCACTTCAATGGTGTGGGTCAGGCGTGTGCGATAGTGGTCACCTTCGTGATAGACGAACACCTGCGTTTTGTGCTTCAGGCGGCGAAAGGCCGAGGAATGCACGAGGCGGTCACGGTCCCTCGCGAAGCAACTGCGTGGCGGCATTTCCGGTTCCGGCACCAGCCTGCCCCGGCTTTTATTGGCGTGGCAAGCAAATGGGGCTAAGTGTCCAGTCATATATTCAACCCTGCCCTTGACATTTCAGCTAGCTGTCCCAAGATTCCACCCATGACCACTCCAAACCTCATCGTAACACCTGCGGCGGCTCAGCGCATCCTGAAGATCACCAATGGCGATTCGGCGGCGGCTTTACGCTTGGCCGTCAATGGCGGGGGGTGTTCAGGGTTCCAATATGAATTCGGCATAGCCAAGGCTCGTGAACCTGAAGATCTGGTGTTTCAGCTTGATGGTGCAACTGTGCTCGTGGACAATGTGTCAATGCTCTATGTGGACGGCTCCGTGCTGGACTTCGAAGATAATCTTATGGGCCAGGCCTTCAAGGTCAACAATCCGCAAGCAAAGTCGTCTTGCGGCTGTGGCACGAGCTTTTCGTTGTAGTGCCATGCGCATCGCCACCTGGAACGTCAATTCAATCAAGGCTCATCTTGATCAGGTTACTGACTGGCTTATAGCTGAAAAGCCTGAAGTGGTGTGCCTGCAAGAAATCAAATGTGAAGACCACGCGTTTCCAGCAGCTCATTTTGAAGAGTTGGGATACAGCGCCGCCGTTCACGGCCAGAAAACTTACAATGGCGTTGCCCTGCTGTCCCGGCTTCCGATGGAAGACATCCAAAAAGGACTACCTGGAGATGAGACCGACGAACAGGCCCGTTTCATCGCGGCAACAGTGATTGAAGGTGAATTTGCCGTTCGGGTTTGCGGACTTTATCTGCCCAATGGCAACCCGACACCCGGACCGAAATATGACTATAAACTGGCATGGATGAAGCGACTGCATGACTATGCTGAGCTGCAATTGGCGAAAGAAGAGCCACTGGTTTTCGCTGGTGACTACAACATTATACCAACGCCCGTTGATGCAAGACATCCACAAAATTGGCTGACCGATGCGCTGTTTCTTCCGCATTCACGGGCAGCGTTTGAAAGTCTCAAACATCTCGGTTTCACGGAAAGCTTTCGCGCTTTGAACCCGATTGGCTCGGGAGAGTTCAGTTTTTGGGATTATCAAGCCGGTGCGTGGCAAAAGAATAATGGCATCCGCATTGATCACCTGCTTCTCTCAGCCCAGGCCGCTGATCGTCTGACATCCAGCCGCATTCACAAATCGGCGCGTGGCCATGAAAAGCCGTCCGACCATGTTCCTGTGGAAATCACGCTGCAATAAAAAATGCCCGCCGGAATTTCCGACGGGCATAAAGTCTTGGAGGGCAACTTGTAGAAATTAAGCTGCTGGTGTCTTCACGCCGAAAGCGGCGAGCGACTTTTCATATGGCTTGTAGGCTTCAGTGGCTGCGGCCTTGTACATGTCACCGAGCTTCGTCGACTGCGCAACGAATGCTTCGTATGCTTCCTTGGCGTAACCCTGCTGCACTTCTGCAACGCGTTCGAAAGAACGGGCAGTGGTTGCCTTTTCAAAGGTTGCCTTGTTGTGCTCCACGGTTTTGGTAGCAAAATCAGCCATTTCCTGCGCCATGGCCTGATAGCCCTTGGTCATTGCTGTGGCCGAAGCGACAAATGCCTCAAAGCCTTCTTTGCCAAATTTCTGTGCGTCTTCAAAGTTATTCATGGGGGCTCTCCATTGGGTTGATATTGCTTTATATGTGCAGTGCAACAAAAAAGTCAAGAACATTTTGCATTGCAACATAAGTCCTAATACATTAGAAACACGACATCCTGAATCGATGGGTTTACCGGATAGTAACGGCGTTTCCAGTATTTCAAGAACTTGGACTGAACGGGCCAAATTGCGCCTGCATGGGGGTGCAGGGTGTTGAGGTCGCTTTGTTGGGCAAGTGTGGGAAAGTAAA
>JANMEM010000081.1:0-2206 GCA_031376985.1 Hyphomicrobiales bacterium | reverse complement strand
CAACTGGGGCCACGGCAATAGCCAGACCGATGTGGTGTGGGCGAACTATCGCTGTGCGGGACTTGCCGACATGGCAGCGGCCATCAAGAAAAAGAAACTGGCACGTTGTGATATTTCAATGGTGGCCCATGTCGTTGAAGTCATGACGGCGATGATGGAATCGGGAATAGCCAAGAAGGCTGTAGTGTTGAAATCCACCTGCAAGCGTCCGGCACCTTTGGGGCCCGATGAAGCGCGGGACTTGATGAAGTGATGGCATGAAATACAATCGGTGCGGCAGGAGCGGCCTTCTCCTGCCCGCGATTTCACTGGGCCTTTGGCACAATTTCGGGGACGATGCAGACCCTGAGAGCAAACGTGCGTTGTGTCGCCGCGCCTTTGATTTAGGTGTTACGCATTTTGATTTGGCTAACAATTACGGCCCGCCACCGGGATCGGCTGAAACGGCTTTTGGCGAGATCATGCGCACCGACTTTGCGGCCCACCGCGATGAGATGATCATTTCATCAAAGGCAGGTTACCACATGTGGGACGGGCCCTATGGAGAATGGGGTTCGCGGAAATATATGTTGGCCAGTCTGGATCAGAGCCTGAAACGGCTGGGGTTGCCTTACGTTGATATTTTTTATTCGCATCGTTTTGATCCGGCAACACCTTTGGAAGAAACCATGGGTGCGCTGGATACGGCCGTGCGTTCTGGGCGGGCATTGTATGTCGGGATTTCAAATTATCCCGCTGAGGCGACGCGCCGCGCCGCGCAAATTCTGCGTGATCTCGGCACGCCCTGCCTGATCCACCAACCACGCTACAACATGTATCAACGTGAGCCGGAACTTGAAGGCGTGTTTGATGCCGTAGCGCATGAGGGAATGGGATCAATTGTGTTCTCGCCATTGGCGCAAGGCCTGCTGACGGATAAATATCTGAAGGGCATTCCCGAACACAGCCGGGCGACGCTTGGCGGTTTCCTCAAAAAGGAAAACATCACGCCTGATGTGTTGCGGAAATCGAAGAGATTGAATGACCTCGCATTGCAACGCGGACAAACCTTGGCACAAATGGCTTTTGCCTGGGTGCTGCGAAAGCCCGAAGTCACGTCAGCCCTGATGGGGGCCAGTCGGGTTGGACAGATTGAAGATGCGGTTTCGGCCTTGGCGCAGCTGGATTTTTCCGGCGATGAGTTGCGGGAGATTGAAGCGATTTTGGCGTAGTTGCTCTGGGCTGCGGGCTCTGGCAATCTGACTTCATGTTCACCGACAATGATAAAATCCATCAACTGCCGTGCTGGAACGGTGCCATCACTATTGCTTTTTTGAGCGGTGGATTGAGCAATGCAAACTATCTGGTGACCGATGCTGGCAGAAAGCATGTTGTTCGCTTTGGCATGGACTATCCGTTTCACCATGTGTTTCGTGAGCGCGAAGTCATGGTGGCCCGCGCGGCATATGAGGCGGGGTTCGCGCCAGCCGTCGAATATGCCGAGCCTGGCGTGATGGTGACGACTTTTATTGAGGGTGAAACTTTTTCTGCCGCTGATGTCAAGGCAAACGCTATTCGCATTGGCCGGGTGATCCATGACTTTCACAGCATTTTGCCGCAGATGATCACCGGGCCTGGTTTCATGTTTTGGGTGTTCCATGTCATTCGTGATTACGCGCACACCTTGCGCAATGTGGGTGTCGGTGATTTCCTTGCGCAATCGCGGGCTTTTGAAGCAGCACAAATTCCATTGCCGATCATTTTCGGTCACAATGATTTGTTGCCTGCTAATTTTATTGATGACGGTCATAAACTTTGGCTGATTGATTTTGAATATGCAGGCTTTGGCACCGCCATGTTTGACCTGGCCGGGGCCTCATCAAATTCACAAATGAATCCTGAGGAACAAGCGCAATTGCTTTCAACCTATTTTGGCAGAGAACCGGACGCTGCGACAATGCAGTCCTTTGCCGCGATGGAGTGTGCGTCGCTGTTGCGAGAGACGCTGTGGGCCAAGGTATCCAGCCTTTTTCTGGCCGCACCCGGCGTAGACTATGACGCCTATGCCATTGACAACCTGATGCGCTATATTGCGGCCTTGGAACGCTATCAAACCCAATACGGAAAAATCACTGCATGACTCTTCCCACCCACGCCCAGATTGTTGTTATCGGCGGCGGCATTATTGGCTGTTCAACGGCTTATCATCTGGCGCGGGACCATAAGG
>JANMEM010000068.1:0-3288 GCA_031376985.1 Hyphomicrobiales bacterium | reverse complement strand
TGTAGTAACCCGAAAGAAACAAAAGCGTCTTCTTGTCTTTGGCCAGTGCCGCCTCAGTGGTGTGGGTTTGGCCTTCTGCGGCGAAGATGGCGTTGGGGATTACAAGGTCGTCCAGAAGCGCGTCATCAGAAAACAAGCCACCGTTGATGCAGGGCACACTTTCTTTGCCAAGTTTCCCGCCTGTGTTCATGCGGGAAAACAGGCGCTTCATCTGCTCCCAGATTTCCGTGCCGCTTTCCTCGTAATAGGGTTCTGTGGCACGGCTTGAGAACAAGTTGCGCAAAAACTGAGGTGGGAACAGCATACGTTCGCCCATGTCTTCGCAGTAAAATGCAAAAATAAAACGGTCCAATATGCGCTGCGACACCCGCAACAAATCCGAACGGGTACCCTTGAACTTCGGATTGCTGACAATCAACTCATTGAAAAGTCGGTCCCGGAAATCCTTGTAGTGGCCGTAAAACTCTTCTTCGATTTCATGTTCCCGCCGGCCTTGTCGCTCGACAAGACGCCACAGTTCCGGTTTGCCCGAAATCGAAATCAGCGAGTCGCGACGCAGCAATTTCCAAAACAGGAAACGGTCAAATTGCGCATCCTTGTTTTCTGTCAACAGGTCGTGTGTCTCGAACAGGTCGTTTCGCCCGCTTATGGTAAAACGCATATAGCTCTGTGGCGCACGGTCCCACCAATAGAGGCGGAATTCGTTCATGTCTGTCACCAGACCCCACCAAGGCTGTACAGGTTCATTGCCCCAAGTGTGCCGCCTTGCCGCCTTCACATAGGTCAGGCATTGTTCGACGGGTGAAAGGTTAGCCCCCTTGCGGTTCTGCTTCGCATCCAGCTTCGAGCGGATATCCTTGAACTCACACAACACTTGCGGAACGGCCTTTGCATCACCGCGAAACCAGCCAAGCGCCAAGTCGGCAGCGCCCTTGTTGCCGCTGCCACTTCCACCTTCAACAGCATAGCGCGGAAAAAGCGTGTGGTTGTCTTCATGCCCAGCGCCCGAAAGCCCGTTACCCCAAAGCTCCACGAAGAAGACCTGCACAAACGCTTGCTCTGCCTGGGTTTCGGTTTGCTTCTTGTCGCGGGCATTCCACTGCTTGAGTTTGGACAGCACAACGCCGTCCTGCCCCTTGTCGAGGTAATCGCGGAATTCGAAATCCAGCATGGATTGCAGATAGGGTCTGCTCAGAAAAGATGCGCGGTCGTCAAACATGAAAGGTCCAGTTGTGCCGAAATACCCTACGCGATTCAACGCGTGAGGCAAAGCTTTCCCGCCGTCGCCGATCAGGGCGGAAAGCAGTATTACGAGTATGGTCACAACATAAATCATCCCCCGCAATCTAGCAGAGGATTATTATCCTGTCAAGCAGACATTCCTATGAACGGAATCAACGTCTTAGAGTGGGTCTGCCGCAAAGGTGTCGCAATCCTTCAGGCTTTTCGCTGTCATGCCCGTCTTGAACCAGCGCACCCGTTGTTCCGACGAACCGTGGGTAAAGCTTTCCGGCACCACATAGCCCTGTGAGCGCTTCTGCAAGCGGTCATCGCCAATGGCGGCGGCGGCGTTCAGACCTTCCTCCACATCGCCTTCTTCCAGAATATTGGAACGGGCATTCGCCTCTTGCGCCCAGATGCCGGCAAAGCAGTCAGCCTGCAATTCCATGCGCACTTGCAGGGCGTTGCCCTCTTCTTCCGACACGCGACTGCGGGTCTGGTTCACCTTGTCGGCGATGCCAAACTGGTTCTGGATGTGGTGGCCCACCTCATGGGCGATGACATAGGCCTGGGCGAAATCACCCGGTGCGCCCAGCTTGTTCTTCATGTCCTGATAAAAGCTGAGGTCGATATAAACCTTCGAATCGCGCGGGCAATAAAAGGGGCCCATGGCCGATTGGGCATTGCCGCAGGCCGACTGGATGAAGCCTGTGAACAGCACCAGTTGCGGCTTCTCATAGGTTTTGCCCATCTTCTGGAAAACCTCAGTCCATGTGCGTTCGGTTGAACCCAGCACGCGGGCGACAAAGTCTTTACCGGCGTCAGTGGTGACATCGGAATTACCGGTGCCGCCGCCCGGAACCGGCGCTTCCGTCACATCGGTTTGGCCGTCAGGCAATTGCATTTCCGTGGTTTGACCGGGGATTTGCACGCCGCCACCGTTCAACATGTCAATCGGGTTGATGCCGAAAACGAAATACATGATGGCCCCGATGATGACCATGAGGACGATGGTTCCCATCGACATGCCGCCGCCGCGCCCGCCGCCCATGGGGAAGTTGATGCGGCGTCCGCCCATGCCGCCGCCGCCAAATCCGCCGCCGCCGCCCTGGCCGCGCCGGTCCTCAACATTGTCGGATGGTTTTTCATTGTCGAGACGCATGGGTCTACTCCTCACATTCAAGCTGCGGCAAATTTGGCGGGTCTGCCTGGCAATTGCAAGGCTGCTGTTGCGCCAATGTGCGGTGTTCAATAAACGGGCGCTATGACAACACATCTCAAAATCGGTCTGGCCCAATTGAACCCTACGGTTGGCGCGGTTGCGGCGAATCTCGCAAAGGCCCGCGAGGCCGTACTGAAATTAAGCGAGGCTGATCTGGTGCTGTTTCCGGAATTATATATCGCAGGCTATCCGCCGGAAGATCTGGTGCTGAGGGGTTCATTCGTTGCGGCCTGCAAAACCGCTGTTGAAGACTTGGCGCGGGAGTTTGCGGACGGTCCGGCCATTCTGATCGGCTTGCCGTGGCGCGAGGGGGACAAGCTTTACAATTCCGTGGCGCTGTTGAATGCGGGCCGCATTGAAACCGTGCGGCATAAATTCGACCTGCCCAACTACGGCGTGTTCGATGAGAAGCGCGTCTTCGATGCAGGCCCGGCCCCCGGTCCCCTCGTGGTCAAGGGTGTGCGCATCGGGGTTCCCATTTGCGAAGACATCTGGACCGAGGAGACCTGCGAAACGCTGGCCGAAACCGGCGCGGAAATTTTGCTGTCGCCCAACGGCTCCCCCTTCGAGCGCAACAAGGATGATGTACGCTTGAACCTGTCCGTGGCCCGCGTCACCGAAACCGGATTGCCGCTGGTCTATTTGAATCAAATCGGCGGGCAGGATGAGCTTGTGTTTGATGGTGCGTCATTTGTGCTCAACGCTGATCGTTCGCTCGCATTGCAAATGCCGATGTTTGAAGAAGCGCTGGCGATGACGGAATGGTATCGCACCGCTTCCGGCTGGGTGATGACGAAAGGCGACATCGCCCGCCTGCCCGAACGCGAGGAAGAGACGTGGAAGGC
>JANMEM010000063.1:0-2068 GCA_031376985.1 Hyphomicrobiales bacterium | reverse complement strand
GAAATCCTGGTCACCGAAGGCGGCGGCTACCGCCTCATCCCTTGAACTGCCACAACTCTTGATTCGGTAAGCTAAACGCTGCCAAAAGGCCTGAAGCGGGTATAGCTGACTGTGCGAATCAGCAGTTGTACACTTTTGAGGGGCTAAACGGGTTTGAGCGTTCGGGCAGACGCAGAAACATTGCGACAAATTCCGTTATTCCGGAATTGCGAAGCCGTGCCCTTGCAGGTTATGGCCTTTGCGGCAGAACGCCAGAATTTTGCCTCTGGGCAAGTGATTATAAAACAGGGCGAATCTGCGTCAGCAGCATATTTTCTGCTGAACGGCACAGCCGATTTGCAGCAAGGCCGCACCAAAGTCGGTCAGGCTGAACCCGGTGCTCTTCTCGGCGAACTCGCCATGTTGGGGGGGTCGAGCTATTCATTGACCGCAACTGCATCCAGTTCAGTATCAGCTGTGCGTATCGACAACGCACTGTTCCAGCGCGTCGCCATCGAATATCCCGAATTCGGTCGTGCGGTTCTTGATGCGCTGTCAGAAAAACTGGGCGCATCAATGCGCGAACTGGAAGGCGTTCGTGGACTCCTCACGAAGGCAAAAAGTTTTTCCACTTTGTGATTGTTGTGATCGTCAATTGGTGAAAATCTTCCTCCACAAACCGTCATTCCGGCGAAGGCCGGAATCTTGTTGATGCAAGCAGATTCCGGCCTTCGCCGGAATGACAGGATGTTGATGTTTGATGTTTTCTCTATCTAACCGCCCGTCACCCTAAACCCTGAACGTCGCCATCACTGGCACATGGTCTGACGGCTGCACCCAGGCGCGTGTATCTTTCACCACCTGAATCCCGACACTGCGTTCAGCAATTTCACCCGTCGCCCACACATGATCGAGACGGCGACCCTTGTTCGCCAATGCCCAATCCTTGGCACGGTAGCTCCACCACGTATAGATTTTCTCAGGTTCCGGCACATGCTTTCGCATTACATCCTTCCAGCCACCTGCCGCCATCACTTCGTTCATGCGCCTGCGCTCCAGCGGCGTGTGGCTTACAACTTTTTTCAAATCTTTTGATGACCACACATCATGTTCCATGGGTGCGATATTCAGATCGCCAACAATGACGGCATCCAATCCCTCATGCCGTGCATCAGCTTTCGACCATGCCTCCATCTCATCCAGAAATTTCAGCTTGTGATCAAATTTTTCATTGATGGCAGCGTCAGGTTCATCCCCACCCGCGGGTACATAAAAATTATGCAGCACAAACGGCAATGGCTTGTGGAACACTGCCGCTATGTGGCGACAATCATTTTTGCCGCAGAAGGATTTGGAATGGGACGTTTCAAACGGGATACGCGAGACAATGGCCACCCCATGATAGCCCTTTTGTCCGAATTCAGCGATGTGATTGTAACCGATGTCTTTCAACGGCCCGGACGGAAATTGCCCTTGTGGACATTTGGTTTCCTGCAAACACAGAATGTCAGGGGCATGGTCTTTCAACACCCGCACCACACTGTCAATGCGCAGACGGACAGAGTTGATATTCCAGGTGGCGACGGTAAGTGCTTGCGGGTTTGGCATCACCCTTCATGGCATGGCAGAGCCTTCAAGCTCAAGCCCGCGCATCATAAGCAAATAGTTTTATTTTTCGCGGTTGATCGTAACGTTGAACAGCTTGGGATTGATTTTCACGTCTTTTTCGAGGTTGGCCAGTTCCACCGTGGTGCGTTGACCTTTGCCGTCAATGATGATCCATTGCTGCAACACGTCCTTGGCTTCGTCAAAAACCAAAACAATTTGTCCGGGAATACTGCCTTTTTTATCAGACAAGGCAATTGTGGTAATACCCTCGTTTTGCTCGAAACTGATAACATCAGCCTCTTTCAGCAGGTCCAGCTGGTTCGACACCAACAGCCGCAGTGGGGTTTTCGACAGCGGGAACTGGTCGCCCTTGTTCATCTTTTTGTTGGTCAAGGTCAGCCATTTGCCGTCTGACGCCATGATATAGGGTGTTGGCGGTTCGACCTCAAAACGCAACTTGCCGGGCTTGGCGATGAAAAAC
>JANMEM010000050.1:0-3785 GCA_031376985.1 Hyphomicrobiales bacterium | reverse complement strand
CTGCCGTTGTGCAGAAGGCAATGCCCGGCGCACTTCGAAATCGCCAAGGTCACGCGCCCGCGGCACAATCACTGTTTCAATGGCATCGGCTGCTGCGAGGTCGCCGGGCTTAGGGTCTTCAACATAGGGTAAAGTCATGCGGCTTTGGCCTTCTTCAGTTCGGCCCGCACGAGCGGTGCCACTTTGGTTCCCAGCAATTCGATCGCTTTTAACTGCTCCGCATGCGGCACAGTTCCAATTGCCATTTGAATGAGAATGCGCGTGTTGTTGAACACCTGGTGCAATTCAATGATGCGTGCGGCCACCCGTTCGGGGTCACCAATCAACAGGTTTCCGTCAGGCCCTGCAGCCGCTTCAAAATGTGCGGCACCCTGTGGCGGCCAGCCGCGTTCCCGGCCAATGCGGTTCATAACCTCGGTTTGCGCCGGACCAAAAACCGCTTTCGCCTTCGCCGTGGTTTCCCCGACAAAGCCATGCATGTTCAAACTCAATTCAGCCTTGGCCGGGTCTTTGCCAGCCTTGCCCATGGTGTCGCGATACAAATCAAAGAAGGGCGCAAAGCGTTTGGGATCGCCACCAATAATCGCCAGCGCCATTGGTACATCCAATGTCGCCGCCCGCACAACTGACTGCGGCGTACCTCCAACAGCAATCCACACCGGCAGTTTGGCCTGCTCAGGCCGGGGGTAAATTCCGGCATTGTCCAAAGACGACCGCAAGCTCCCACGCCATGTAACGCGCTCTTGGTCCCGCAGTTTCAGCAGCAGGTCCAGCTTCTCCGCAAATAATGCGTCATAGTCGTCAAGCTCATAGCCAAACAGCGGATATGACTCGATGAAGCTGCCCCGCCCTGCCATGATCTCGGCCCGGCCATTGGACAAGCCATCGAGGGTAGCAAACTGTTGAAACACCCGCACGGGATCATCAGAACTCAAAACCGTTACAGCACTCGAAAGCCGGATATTCTTGGTGCGGGACGCGCCCGCGGCCAGCGCCACGGCGGGTGACGACACGGCATAATCAGCCCGGTGGTGTTCGCCAACTGCGAACACATCAAGCCCGACCTGATCCGCCAGTTCCATTTCCTCAACGAGGTTGCGCAGCCGCTGGCCCGCAAAATCCGGCTTGCCTGCGGGAACATCCGCAAATGTATATATCCCGATTTCCATCATAAATTCCCTGTTCGGGGACTTATTTGGAACTTTTGAAGTTACTTTTCAAGCCACGACATTTGTCAGAACAGTATTTAACGTCGGCCCAGACTTTTTCCCACTTCTTGCGCCACGTGAACGGTCGCCCGCAAGTTACGCAAATCTTTGTGGGAAGTTCGCTTTTCTTCTTCACGCTTTGACGCGCAACGTCGAGCGTCCACCATCAACCCCGATGACCTGCCCTGTGATCCATCCCGCCTGATTGGACAGCAAAAATGCTGCAAGCGCTGCAACTTCATCAGCTTCACCCAAACGCTGCAGGGGGTGCATATTGGCGATAGCCTGAGCCGTAGCGTCGTTGGCGGTCATGAATGATGCAAGGGGTGTCTTTGTAAGCGAAGGCGCAATGGCGTTCACTCGAATTTTTGGTGCCCACTCGGCGGCAAGTGTGCGCATCAATCCTTCAACAGCACCTTTTGCCATGGCCACTGAAGCATGCGAAGCAAAACCCTGCCCCACGGCTACAGTCGAGAATAACACGATGGAAGCTGTTTGCACCTTGCTGGCTTTTAACGCTGGCAATGCTGCTTTTGCTGCCCGCAAGGCGCCCAAGGCGTTAATTTCAAAATCCTTTAATGCGTCCGCGTCAGTGGTGCGATGCGCGGGTTTCAAATTGATGCTGCCCACGCAATAGGCCAGCCCGTCAACGTCCGGCCCCGCAGCTTGAACTGCCAATTCCAAAGCCGCCACATCCATCGCATCAGCAATGGCGTGACTGGCACCAAGTTCCGTGGCAAGCGCCGACACCTTGCCGGCGTCACGGCCTATCAGGTGCAAATTCGCTCCGTCTGCTGAAAGATGCCGTGCCAAGGCACCACCAATACCTGTCGTTCCGATGATGATATGTTTTGTCATGAGCGCTTTACGTCAAAACCGTTGCCAAGGTTCACCCTCGCCGCTTTGCTTCAATATCAGGTGCCGCCGGAAAGCGCGATTTCAGATCCCTGTCCGTCACACTCATGTGGTTGCGGGTATATTGCTCCGACGCTTTGCGCAAAGGCTGAAAATCCCAAGGAAACAGGCTCCCGTTTTTCATCGCTTGGAACAGCATCAAACGTGCCTTCTGGCTCTCCAGCACAGCAGCATGAATGCGTGGAATATCAAATTTCGTCTCGACTTCCATGCGCATAGTTTTTGCCAGCGGATGCGTTGAAGCGAGATTGTTCACCTCCTCAGGATCATCCTCCAGATTGAACAATTGGTCTGGGTCCACAGGTGAATGAATGAATTTCCACGGTCCACGTCGCAACATATACATGGGCGCAGTTGCACCTTCGGCGAGATACTCGCCCCACGCTGTATGAGCGGGATTTTCCGCCGCTCCCTTGAGCAAGGGAACAAGCGAACGACCATCAACAGTTCTTGCCAAGTGCGGTCCATCGCCCTGCCCGAGTTCCGCCAACGTCGGGAGAATATCGCACAATGTGACAGGTTCAGAGACGCGCCGTGCCTTGAAGCGGGATGGATTCCAGACAATGAACGGCACATGTGCCGACGGCTCGAGATAGCTCATCTTGTACCAAAGTCCACGTTCCCCCAGAAAATCACCATGGTCAGAGGTAAAAACCACCACGGTGTTTTCCAGCATGTTGGTGGCCTCCAGCGCACCAATCAATTTGCCCAGCAGATCATCCACATAGGAAATATTTGCATAATAGCCATGCCGGGCCGCACGAATATCGGCTTCTGTCACGGTATAATCATCCATTGCCGAAACGTCGTACAAGCGCTGTGAATGTGCATCGAGATCGGCCCGCGCCATATGAGGCACTTTCGGCAGGTCAATATCCTCATCGCGGTACAAGTCCCAGAACTGCTTCCGCGCGGCATAGGGGTCATGCGGATGGGTGAATGAGGCCATCAGTGCCAGCGGCTTGTCCGCATCAAACCGCGCATGATCAAATATCTTTCTGACAGCCTGAAATGCCACATCATCATCAAACTCAAGCTGGTTGGAAATTTCGGCAATGCCCGGCTGCAAAACGGAGGTCATGTTGTGGTACCACCAATCAATACGCTCCTGCCGCAATCGCCAATCCGGCGTCCAGCCAAAGTCAGCGGGGTAGATATCTGTGGTCAGGCGCTCCTCCAGACCATGCAACTGGTCTGGCCCCACGAAATGCATTTTGCCGGACAAGCAAGTTTTGTAGCCCTCCTGACGAAGATAATGCGCCCAGGTTGGAATGGCAGACGGGAACTCTGCCGCGTTGTCATAGACCCCAGTGCGGGACGGGAGCAGCCCGTTCATGACTGTGGCCCTTGCTGGCGCACAAAGCGGGCTCGACGAGTAAGCATTCTCAAACACGACGCCTTCCCACGCCAGCCGCGACAGGTTTGGCGTTTGCACCAAGGGATGCCCGTGTAACGGTAAATATCGCGCCGCCAACTGGTCAGCCATCACAAACAGGATATTGGGTTTTTGTGTCGTCGCCACTATGTTGCCCTCATGAAAACAGTTTTGCTGCTGCTGATCAGATCTTACCAGCTTACACTATCTTCGATCATGGGGCGAAGCTGCCGCTTCCTTCCGACATGTTCGGACTATGCGCGGCAGGCCATTGAAATTCATGGGCC
>JANMEM010000006.1:0-2576 GCA_031376985.1 Hyphomicrobiales bacterium | reverse complement strand
TTCACTTCGGCTTTGACGGTATAACCTTGAGATTCAAGGTGACGTTTGACGGGAAGGTAAAGATCGGTTTCCAGCATGGTTCAACCATATCTGATTCACCTCAGATTGGTATCAAGGTCGCGGCTTTTTCCGCCACCATCATCACGGCGGCATTGATATTGACGGTGATAAGGGAGGGGAACACCGATGCGTCAACAACATATAGATTGTCAGCGTCCATCACAGCCAGCGATGTATCCACCACATCACCAATGCGGGCCGTACCACAGGGGTGGTAAACTGTTTCGCACACATCCCGAGCGTAATCCGCCCAATCTGAATCTGTTTGCACAGCGTTACCGGGATAAAGTTCCTCCCGCAAAAGGCCGGAAAGAGACTCAGTTTCAATCAGTTGACGAGTAAATTTTAAGGCTTGCACGAGCTTCGGCAGATCATAGGGATCGCTGAAATAATTGAGATTGATAAGGGGCTTGTCGTCCATTGATGGCCCAGACAGCAGTACTTCGCCTTCGCTCTTTGCCCGCGTAACATTGGGCGAGGCTTTCACGGCGTCGCCCACGTGGGGAAAACGGTCACCCTCGACGTATTTCTCCCGCACCCGCAAGCCGAAATGGAACAGAATATCCGGAGCTGGTTCAGCGTCATCAAGTTGCAGCATCATGGTTGCCTCAAACGGGCAAACCTCCCAATCACCAATGGGTCGATGCGTATTCCAGACAATGGGTGCTGCCACATGGTCCTTGAGGTGTTGGCCGACGTGGTCATTTGAATGAATTACCGGAATGCCATGGGCCATAAGTTGCCCTGCAGGACCAATGCCCGACACCATGAGCAATTGTGGAGTCTGAATAGAACCGCAAGCCAAAATGATTTGGTTCGCCAGAATGGTCCCGCGCGAGGTTTCAGCCCCAATTGCGCGGTTGCCCGCAAACAGAATGCGCCCGGCTTTGGTTTCAGTCCAAATTTCGAGGTGCTTCGGCAACGATCTTAACGGTTGAAGATATGCGATTGACGAAGATTGGCGCATACGCCCGATTGCGTTGAGCGGAAAAGCCCCGACACCTGCCTTCACCACACTCGAAAAATCACGTCGCGGCAAACCCAGTTCCTCGCCTGCCGCAATGAATGCTGCGCTGAAAGGATTGAGCGGGGCGGGTTGCACGTTTATGCGTTCACGTACACGGTCCCACATCGGCTGCATGGCCTCAGCACCCCAACCGCTGGCACCGAGCCGTTCCCATTCTGCAAAATCTGCTTTAGGGGGCTGAATAAAAGCGCAATCATTGTGATTGGCACAGCCGCCCAACAATTTTGCACGGGCATACCTGAGTTTCGCCGAACCCTGCGGCAAAGTGGTGGCGGTGAAGCCCCAGTCATAGGCAGCTGTTTGCTCGTCTAGCCTCTTGAGGTCCGTTGCCGACGGATCACCCTCGTCTGATTTGCCCGCTTCCAGCAAAATGATGCGGCCATGCGTCCGTTCCGCCAGGCGCTTGCCCACCACACAGCCAGCCGAACCGCCACCAATGATGAGATAATCACAACGTTGTTCCATAGCGTATCGTCACCAAACAAAATGGCCGGGTCAATCCCGGCCATTTCTTACCCTGCCATATCATAACAGTTGTTCCGAAAATTAAACCCTCACAGCATTCGAATAAGCATCCATCATCGCCCGGCTCATATTGCCCGGTTTGAATTTGTATGGTCCGATTTCTGAAACTGGTGTCACTTCAGCAGCCGATCCCACAATAAAGCACTCGTTAAATGTCGTCAGCTCTTCCGGCATGATTCTTGTCTCAATAACCTCGAGTCCTTCCTTCTTCGCCAGCGCGATCACTGTTTGACGCGTCAAACCGTTGAGGAAGCAATCAGCAATCGGCGTGTGAATGGCACCATCGCGCACAAAGAATATATTGGCCCCCGTGCATTCGGCAACCCGCCCTTGCCAGTCCAGCATCATGGCGTCTGCATAACCCTTCTTCTCGGCTTTGTGCTTGGAGATCGTGCAGATCATGTAAAGACCTGCGGCCTTGGCATGGACAGGTGCACACATCGGGTCCGGGCGGCGATATTCGGCGATATCGAGCTTGATGCCCTTCATTTTGGTTTCGGGATCAAACATCGACGGCCATGCCCATGTCGCGATGGCAACGTGAATGGTGTTGTTCTGGGCCGAAACTGCCATCATTTCAGAACCACGGAAGGCAACGGGGCGCACATATTGGTCGCCGCCACCCATCAACTCCACAACCTTGTCCTTGGCTGCATTGATTTCATCGTCGGTAAAAGGCAGGTCAAAATCCATGATATTCGCTGAATTGCGAAGGCGCTTGGTATGTTCAGCGGATTTGAAGATATTGCCATTGTAGGCGCGTTCGCCCTCAAAAACCGACGAGCCATAATGCAAACCATGTGTGAGCACATGCACTTTGGCATTCTGCCAGGGAATGATGTCGCCGTTGAACCAGATAACGCCTTCGCGCTTGTCAAACGGAATAATGCTCATGATCTACTCCCATTGTTTTGCCATGTTGGCCAAGGACATGCGATATACTTATCTGACTCGTCCATTAACC
>JANMEM010000398.1:0-2639 GCA_031376985.1 Hyphomicrobiales bacterium | reverse complement strand
TCATTACATGCCGGGAATTTTGCCCTTGTTCAAGCGTTGGGCCGCGAACAAGGCGATGAAGCTGACGAACATGACAAGGGTTGCGAGCGCGTTGATTTCGGGTGTCACACCGAAGCGGATCATGGCGTAGATTTGCATGGGAAGCGTGGTCGATGATTGGCCGGCACCGGCGGTGAAATAGGCGATGATAAATTCATCGACTGAGAGCGTGAATGACAGAAGCGCTGCTGCGATGACGGCTGGCAGTATGAGCGGCAAGGTGATGTAACGGAAAGTGGCAATTGCACCGGCTCCCAGATCACGTGAGGCTTCGGTCAGCGACCAGTCAAAACTTTTCAATCTCGCCCGCACCACCGCTGCAACGAAAGCGATGTTGAACACCACATGCGCCATGATGATGGAATGCAGGCCAAGCGAAAATTTCATCAGGGTGAAAAAGCTGAGCAGTGCAATGGCCAACACAATGTCTGGAATGATCATGGGCGCAAAGAGCAGGGCTTCGCGGGCCGCCGATGGTTTTGCACGCTCAACGCCCACGGCCAACAATGTGCCGATAGCGGTTGCAATGGCTGTGGCGATGGTGGCTACGAAGACGGAATTGAGGGCGGAGGATTGAATCTTCGGGTTGGCCAGCAATTTGCCATACCAGTCCAACGTGAAGCCGCCCCAAGCCGTCGGCAGGCCTGCCTTGTTGAGGGAGAGCACCATCAACACCACGATGGGCAGATAGAGGAAGATGTAGGTGGCAGAGAGTTGAAGTTTGAGAATGCGGTTCATGTGGCATCCCCCATCGCGCGTTTTGCAAACAGGGCCTGCACAAAAAGCAGGATCAGCATGAGGGCAATCAAGATGGCCGAAAGGGTTGCGCCGAAGGGCCAATCCCGTGCTGTCAGAAACTGGTCATAAATCAGGTTGCCTGCCATTTGAAATTTGCCGCCGCCCAGCAGGTCTGGCGTAATGAAATTGCCGATGGAGAGGACGAAGACGAAGACTGCACCTGCGGCAACACCCGGTGCTGTGAGGGGCAGGGTGACGCGCCAAAATGTTTGAGGAGCACTGGCACCCAAATCACGGGAGGCTTCGGCATAGGTGGGGTCAAGCCGTTGCAAGGCGGAATAAATGGCGAGGATGACGAAGGGTGTGTAACTGTAGACGAGGCCGAGGATCACGGCGAATTCGTTGTAAAGCAAGTTAAGGGGAGACAGGCCCAGTGCTTTCAAACTGCTGTTGATGAGGCCTGCGGGGTTGAGGAGCACGATCCACGCATAGGTGCGAATGAGGTAGTTGGTCCAAAACGGCAGGATGGCCAGAAACAACAAAGTTGTTTGCAGATGCGGCGACGCTTTGGAAATGGCATAGGCGGCAGGGTAGCCGATGAGCAGGGCGATGATGGTGGCAAGGCCTGCGATGCGGAATGAGTCCCAGAGGATTGTCGCGTAAAGTGGATCTAAGGCGCGGCGGATGTTTTCGAGTGTGATGATGTTCCAGTCGATACCGCCGTAAGTGCCGCGTTCGAAGAACATCAGCACGAAAACCAGCAGACATGGAATGACCATAAGCGCCAGCAGCCAGAGCAGGCCGGGTGCCATGAGAGCCCATGTGATGCGGGGAGGCAGGGTCATGAGAGAGTTTTAGGTTCTTGCAAGTGGTCCCTCATCTGCCCTTCGGGCACCTTCTCCCGCAAGAAAGGCGGGAGAAGGCCTAATCTATCTGCCTTCTCCCGTTTCTTCCAACGGGAGAAGGTGGCCGAAAGGCCGGATGAGGGGCCAGTTGCGATTGTGTTGCCCAGTTACTTCGCTGCCATTATCTCTGACACCGTCTTCGAGAAGGCTTTCATGCCGGCTCCCAAATCGCGGAGCTGTTCGTATTTCAACAAGTCCGCTGGGGCATAGGCCATGTTGGGGTAGGTGGTGAGCATGGCTTTATCGATGGCGTCCATGCCCGCTTTGTTCGGGGTTTTGTACATGATGTTTTCAACAACCCATTTGCCGTTGTCGGCGCTCATCAGGAAGTCAATGAACTTGGCTGCACCGTCAGGATTTTTGGCGGCTTTGGTGATGACCATGGTATCAACCCAGAGGTCAGAGCCTTCCTTGGGGATTACGTATTTGATGGCGGGGTTTTGGGCGATGCCGTAGTTGCACCAGCCATCCCAGGCCTGCACCAGCACGGCTTCGCCGGAGACGAGCTTGGAATAGAATGTGGTGTCATCATAAGCGAGCATGGTTTTCTTGGTGGCAGAGAGTTGGTCACGCACCTTGTCGAGGCTGGCTTGATCCACTGTGTTGACCGACATGCCGTTGGCGAGAAAGCCTGCCGACATCAGCCAGCGGTCGGTGGCCAGCATGGTGGTTTTGCCTGTTACGTCAGCAGCGGGGGTGAGGAGGTTGGCCCAGCTGTCGGGTGTGCCCTTCACAAGGTCAGAGCGGTAGCAGAGCCCGGTGGTGCCCCAGGCGTATGGAACCGAGAAGGTGTTGCCGGGGTCGTGGCTGAGTTTGTTGGCCTCGGGATAAAGGTTCTTGAGGTTGGGGATTTTTGCGCCGTCGATGGTGGCGAGCAGGCCAAGCTTGTTCAGAGCTTCGGCAAAGGGGGAAGATACAAACAGCACGTCAAAGCCTTCGCCACCAGAAGCTGTGACC
>JANMEM010000521.1:0-6470 GCA_031376985.1 Hyphomicrobiales bacterium | reverse complement strand
GTGCAAATCGCCGGACAGTCCATCGTGGTGCAGGGCGTGGCCAACATCTCACTGACAGCGAGTGACTTCCTGTTTGTGTGAGGCCAGTATGGGATAGAGACCATGCGCAGGTTTTCAGCAATCACAAGTGGAGTGCATTGTCCCTGAAATTCCGGTAGGGTGGAAACCAAGTGCGGGGCATGAGATTTCAGGAGAGACTGAAATGACAACGACTCCAACAATCTGGAAAACACCATTCCTGGCGAATGCAGGTGCAACGGCGGGCGGACAGACGGTCCCACGGACTATTGCACTTGCCAATGGCAACTTTCTCGTGGTCTGGGAAGACAACACCAATGGTCCGGGTCCCTTCATTGATGTCATGGGGCGCATGTTCAATGCCGAGGGCACGGCACTCGGCGTGCCATTCCAGCTCAATTCTGCAGTCGTTGCCTCCGACGAAACCGGGCCAGAAATTGTGGCCATGCCTGATGGCGGCTATGTCGTCGCCTATGGCAGCTATCTCGAAGCCCTCGGCGGCTTCATTGGACTTGAACGGTTCGATGCCAACGGGCTTTCCGTGTCCAGCCGTTTCATCACTGATCCCGTTTCCAGTCTCACAGAATGGAAACTGACGGTCGACAGCTTGGGAAACTATACCATCGTCTATGAACGCTGGGAACCACATGCCATTGGCGGCGGCACTGTTGTCTATTCCCAGGATATATTTTCCAGGACTTATGATTATCTGACGAACGGTGCCGGGCCGGAAAATTCCCATGTCGCGCAAAATTCTGCCGAGGTCGATGAGCTTGGGGCCGTTGCCACTTTCGCGAATGGTCACATGGTGACATTCTACAATGAACCTGACTATGACTTTTTCGGCAACAAGGCGGACACCGTCGAATACAGCATCATCGATCCCGTCTCCGGCACCCAGATCAGAAACCCGGTCGAGATTGATGGACCCAACTGGGACGATGACGCCATTGCGCTGGATGTGGCCTGCCTCTCTTATGGGCCATTTGTATTGCTCTATCAGTTCAATGACAATTATGCGTTCCGGATCGGCGAAAGCGACGCCCCCGGCAGCCCCATGAGTTCCAGGAATACCGTTGCAACATTCGGAGCCCTTGGTGGTGCGCGCGTGGTTGCCCTGAATGAGGGTGGATTTTTTATTGAGTGGCTGGAGAGTACAGCTCATATTCTCTACGGCCAGCGATATGCCGCAACGGGCGCTCCAATTGGAACACTTTTGATCATTTCGACCAATGTTTCCTCAATTGGTCAGTCTGATATGTCCCTCACCACCGATGGACGCATCCTGGTGCCTTTCAAAGACTTGAGTGGTGAAATCAACGAAGTCATTCTCGACCCACGGGAAAACACAATCTACGGCACTGACAACAATGACCAGCTGACTACACAGACGACCAGTTCCTTCATATATGGACTTGATGGTGACGACTTTATCTATGGCCAAAACGGTAGTGACCGGCTTGATGGCGGTCTAGGACTCGACACGTTGAGCGGTGGCAATGGCAATGATACTTTCATTCTCAGTGATGCAAACCGTTTCACGTCCTATGCCTATGATACAGTCATAGAATTTGCCAATGGGGGATTCGACACGGTTCAAGTCATGTCGTTTTTCAGGTCAGACAAATCCTCTATTATTCCCTACAGCTACATACTTCCGGACAATGTCGAAGAGGGACGCGTTGCGGGTGTCGATATTTTCCAGCTGTTTGGAAATTCCAGTGACAATATTCTCATTGGAAATTCGGCGGCAAATCTTTTGTCGGGCGGTGCCGGGTCAGATATAATAACGGGTGGAGCTGGTGGCGACGCGCTTGATGGCGGTAGCAATACAGTGTCGGGAGACACGCTGAACTACGCAAGCTCCCTTCTCGGTGTCTCAATCAACCTCGCCACCAACACCGCCCAAGGCGGTGATGCGGAAGGTGACATTATCTCGAACTTCGAAAATGTCTCAGGCTCATCCCAAGGTGACCAGCTTGTGGGTGATGGTGGGGCCAATGTGTTGCGTGGCGGGCCAGGCAACGACCTGTTTGTTGGTGGTCTTGGGGCGGACACCATGTTGGGCGGGACTGATATTGATGTCGTGGATTATTCGGCCTTTGCCATCGGTGTAAATGTCAGCCTGACGTTGGGCACTGGACCTGACGGTGACGTTATTTCCGAGATCGAGAATATCACGGGTTCTGCTTTCGGCGATGTGTTGACTGGCAACAATGGAGCCAACACCATGCGCGGTGGCGCGGGCAACGACTTCATGGTGGCTGGCAACGGGGCTGACCTGATGATCGGTGGGGCCGACAATGACGAGGTGAGTTACGAGACAGCGACCACTGGCGTGTTCGTGAATCTGATCACGGGTACGGGCGCAAATGGCGGTGTGTTGCAGCAGATCGAGAATATCAGAGGTTCGGCATTTGGTGACGTGCTGCAAGGTGACAATGGTGCCAACACAATCCGGGGTCTCGCGGGCAATGATTACATCATCGCAGGCAATGGTGCAGATTTGATCATTGGCGGCGCTGACAACGATACAGTATCCTACGAAACCGCAACCACGGGCGTGTTTGCAAATCTCGCCACGGGAGTTGGCGCAAACGGTGGAGTGTTGCAAGAAATCGAGAACCTCACAGGCTCGGCTTTCGGTGACGTGCTGATGGGCAGCGTCACGGGCAATACCCTGAAGGGCGGCGCGGGTAACGATTTCATCGTCGGCAACAACGGTTCTGATGCCCTCTTCGGTGGCGCTGACAACGACACCTTCCGTTTCGAAACTGCAGTCTTCGGCAATGACGTGATTGCAGACTTCCAAGACAACGCCGACAAGATATCCTTCGGCAACGCCGTCGCCACCAGCTTTGGCCAGCTGAACTTTCTAAATAACGGAACGACCAACGTGACGGTACAAATCATCGGCCAATCCATTGTCGTGCAGGGTGTCGCCAATATCACGCTTGCCGCCAGTGATTTCTTGTTTGTGTGAGGTGAGACGGGGTATCAAACCCCATGTCCTCTCTTGCCCAACTACTTCATCAACGCAGTTCCGGTTCGGTTGAGCTTCGCGTTGGCGTGGGCGGGGTTGAGATCATGCGTGAGGCGGGGTCGGCCAAGTGCCGAATGCCGCGTGGATCGCCTGAAGCCATTCTCATCAACACCAGCGGTGGCCTTGCGGGTGGTGACACAATGGGGATCAAGGCCACAGCGGGGGTGGGCGCTGCACTCACTCTCACGTCACAAGCTGCAGAGCGGGTCTATCGCACCTTGGGACCAGCGGCTGAGGTGCAGGTCACGCTCACGGCTGAGTCAGGCGCAACGCTGCTGTGGCTGCCACAGGAGAGCATTTTTTTCGAGGGCAGTGCGCTGGAGCGTTCATTGGATGTTGAACTTGCTACAGGTTCAACGTTCCTTGCTGTGGAGCCCATGGTGTTCGGCAGACGTGAAATGGGTGAGCATGTGCGCCACGTGTCGGTGGTTGATCGCTGGAACATTTGGCGCGAGGGCAAGCTGTTCCATTCAGATGTTTTTCGCCTCGGCCCGAATTGGCCAAGTTCCAAAGCCAGCTTCGGCGACAATCATGCCACGGCATCGGTGCTGTTGGTGTCAGACCAAGCTGAAATGCTGCTCGACAAGGTCCGCAGCGTTCTAGGTCCGGACGATGGCGCGTCCGCTTGGAATGGCAAGCTGGTTGCAAGGCTTCTCGCCAAAGACGGCTTTCACTTGCGGAAAACCCTGATTCAGGTGTTCACTGCCTGTGTGGGCGTTGAAAGACTGCCTAAAACTTGGACATTCTGAGGACACTTTATGCAACTGACTCCACGGGAAAAGGACAAGCTTCTGGTGGCCATGGCCGCCATCGTGGCGCGAGGCCGCAAAGACCGCGGCGTGAAACTGAATTTCCCAGAAGCCATTGCGCTGATCACCGAATATGTCGTGGAAGGCGCCCGTGACGGTCGCAGCGTGGCGAACCTGATGGAAGCCGCTGCACATGTGGTGACCAAGGCCGACTGCATGGTGGGCGTGCCTGACATGATCCACGACGTGCAGGTGGAAGCGACCTTCCCTGACGGCACGAAACTCGTCACCGTTCATCATCCCATCCGCTAGAGGCCACACATGATCCCCGGTGAAATCATTCCAAAGTCTGGTGACATTGAACTCAACGTCGGTGCGGCGCGTGTCACACTTGAAGTTGCCAATACGGGTGACCGCCCGGTACAGGTGGGTTCGCATTATCACTTTTTTGAAACCAATGAATCCCTGCGCTTTGATCGCGCACAAGCTCGTGGCATGCGGCTCGACATTGCTGCTGGAACAGCAGTGCGCTTCGAGCCGGGTCAGCGTCGTGAGATTACGCTGGTGCCACTGGGTGGTCTTCGCCGCGTCTATGGCTTTCAGCAAAAAATCATGGGAGCGCTGTGATGGCCAGAATTTCCAGCACCTCCTATGCGCAAATGTATGGCCCGACAGTGGGCGACAAGGTGCGGCTCGCTGACACCGCTCTCATCATCGAAGTTGAGAGAGATTTCACGCTTTACGGTGAAGAAGTGAAATTCGGCGGTGGCAAGGTGATCCGCGACGGCATGGGGCAATCCCAAGCCACCCGCGCCGAAGGGGCCATGGACACCGTCATCACCAATGCGCTGGTCCTTGATCACTCCGGCATTTACAAAGCCGACATTGGATTGAAGGATGGACGTATCGCCGCCATAGGCAAGGCAGGCAATCCCGATACGCAAAATGCCGTCACCATCATCATTGGTCCGTCCACGGAGATTATTGCGGGTGAAGGCAAGATCATCACGGCGGGCGGCGTGGACAGTCATATCCATTTCATCGCACCGCAGCAGCTGGAAGAAGCGCTCTACTCCGGCATCACCACCATGCTGGGCGGCGGAACGGGGCCTGCGCACGGCACCCTTGCGACAACATGCACGGGGGCATGGCACATTGAACGCATGATCGAAGCATTTGACGCCTTCCCGATGAATCTGGGCCTCATGGGCAAGGGCAATGCGTCACTTCCTGCGGCACTTGAGGAAATGATTCTGGCGGGTGCATGTGGCCTGAAACTGCATGAAGACTGGGGTACCACGCCCGCCGCCATAGATTGCTGTTTGTCGGTCGCCGATGAACATGATGTGCAGGTCGCCATCCACACCGATACGCTGAATGAGTCTGGTTTCGTCGAAGCCACAGTTGCCGCTTTCAAGGGCCGCACCATTCACACCTTCCACACCGAAGGTGCAGGCGGTGGCCATGCGCCCGACATTATAAAGGTGGCGTCGTTGCCCAATGTGCTGCCGTCATCGACCAACCCGACGCGACCCTTCACCATCAACACCGTCGCTGAACATTTGGACATGCTGATGGTATGTCATCATTTGTCACCGCGCATTCCTGAAGACATCGCCTTCGCAGAAAGCCGCATCCGCAAGGAGACGATTGCCGCCGAAGACATTCTGCATGACCTCGGAGCGTTCTCGATGATCTCCTCAGACTCACAAGCCATGGGCCGTGTGGGTGAAGTGATCATCCGCTGCTGGCAAACGGCGCATAAAATGAAACAGCAACGCGGGCCACTTACGGGTGATGTTGGCAACGACAATTTCCGTGCCAAGCGTTACGTGGCAAAATACACCATCAACCCAGCCATTGCCCACGGTATCGCGCATGAAGTGGGTTCAATCGAAATCGGCAAGCGTGCTGACCTTGTGGTGTGGAGTCCTGCCTTCTTCGGCGTTAAGCCAGAGATGGTATTACTGGGCGGGTCCATTGCGGCTGCACCTATGGGCGATCCAAATGCCTCGATCCCGACACCACAACCCGTGCATTACCGCCCGATGTTTGCAAGTTTCGGAAAATTGCGCACCAATTCTTCGGTCACCTTTGTCTCGCAAGCAGCCATAGCGGGTGGACTACGCAATCGACTGGGTACGGCAAAGCAGATGGTTGCGGTCAAGAACACACGCGGCGGCATTGGCAAGAAGGACATGATCCACAACAATGCAATCTTGAATATTGAGGTTGACCCAGAAACCTATGAGGTTCGAGGCGATGGGGAATTGCTTGTCTGCGAACCAGCGACAACACTGCCGATGACGCAACGGTATTTTCTGTTTTGAGGATGAATGTGCTGTGCCAAAGTGACCTCATCCGCCCTTCGGGCACCTTCTCCACGCGAAAGGGCGCGGAGAAGGGACGGCATAATGTCCCTTCTCCAGCCCTCTTGCTGGAGAAGGTGGCGCGAAGCGACGGTTGAGGTCCCTACTTTGACTCTCCGCGCCACCAGCATTGTCCGCGCCAATTTCCTTACGGAAATGCCATGGGACATTTTGGTGCTTGATTCCACCGAACGTCACTTGCGCCGCAAGCTCATTACTTTGCAGCACGGCGACGATGTGATGGTTGATCTCGACAAGACCACCAAACTGGAGGACCGGGATTGCCTGGTC